>JASFHU010000031.1:0-14961 GCA_050123055.1 Anaerolineae bacterium | reverse complement strand
TCCGCGGAGGTTGACGGAGCCCTCATTGGGGCCAGACGAGTAGTCGTGCTCCGCAAGGGGGTCGTTTTCTTTGGCCCTGTCAGGCTCGAATTGCATCTTGACAAACTCGGCAAAATCGAGTATGATGGTAGTCGTAGGATGCACCCCAACTCGAAGTGGACACCACAGCTGCAACTGCGTTCCTCGTGATCGTAGGGTTCATCCTCGCAGGACCAGGATGTCCTGCCCAAACTTGGTCTGATCGGCCAGGACGACGTGGTCGAAAGGGTAGGGGGGGCCCTTCGGCTGGTAGTAGTGTTATCCTGAACCGACGGATAGGGGTGACGCCGCCCGGTGTCACCCCTTTTATTTTTGCCTTCTCCCTCAACCTCTGGTACAATTGGCCTAGACCACCTGTAATCTACATGCTCAGGCAGCCTTTACCGGCGAGGAAGGAGTTACCGCATGGACAAAGTGCAAGAACGCTTGGCAAGTTTCTATCTGGGTCAAGAATACGAGTTGAAAGAGGGCCAGATGCTAGAAGGGGCCGTTCACTACGATGCCCGAGATCTCACCACCCACGCTGTCTGCCTGGGCATGACCGGTAGTGGCAAGACTGGCCTGGGTGTCATCCTACTGGAAGAGGCTGCCCTCGACGGAGTGCCGTCGCTGGTGATCGATCCCAAGGGCGACATGACCAACCTCTTGCTCACCTTCCCCGAGCTTCGGCCGGCCGATTTTCGGCCGTGGGTCAATCCCGATGATGCCCGCCGCAAAGACATGGATCTGGACGCCTATGCGGCTGCCATGGCCGAGCTCTGGGGCAATGGGCTGGCGAAAACCGGCCAGGGGCCGGACCGCATCCGCAGCTTGAAAGAGTCAGCTGAGTTTGTGATCTATACGCCTGGCAGCAGCGCGGGTCGGCAGGTGAGTATCCTCCACACCCTCAAGGCGCCAGATCTTTCGTGGGATACCGACAGCGAGTTGCTCAACGACAAGATCGAGAGCGTCGTCTCGGCCCTGCTGGCGCTGGTCGGCATCGAGGCCGATCCGGTGCGCAGCCGCGAGCACATCCTCCTGTCCAACATCTTTGGGAATGCCTGGCGTAATGGCGAGGACCTCGACCTGGCCCAACTGATCATGCGGGTCCAAAAGCCGCCTTTCTCCCAATTGGGCGTGTTCCCCTTGGATACCTTCTATCCTGAGAAGGACCGCATGGAGCTGGCCATGCTGCTCAATGGCCTGGTGGCCTCGCCCACCTTTGCCGACTGGATCGAGGGCCAGCCCCTGGACATTGGTGGCTTGCTCTACAGCCCATCGGGTAAACCGCGGGTGAGTGTGCTTTACATCGCCCACCTCTCAGAAGTGGAGAAACAGTTCTTTGTCACCCTTCTGCTGGAGCAGGTGGTAAGCTGGATGCGTGCCCAGAGCGGTACCACAAGCCTGCGGGCGCTCCTCTATATGGACGAGGTCTTTGGCTACTTGCCACCCCATCCATCCAATCCGCCCACCAAAAAGCCTATGCTCACCCTGCTGAAACAGGCGCGGGCCTTTGGCCTAGGCCTGATCCTCGCCACCCAGAACCCCGTTGACCTCGATTACAAAGCGTTGTCCAACGCCGGCACCTGGTTCATCGGCCGCATGCAGGCCGACCGCGACAAGCAGCGCCTGTTGGATGGCCTGGAGGGTGTCGAGGTGGGCAAGGGGGGTACCAGCCGCGCCGAGTTTGACAAAATGATCTCGGCTGTCCGGTCGCGCGTGTTTCTCCTGCACAACGTCCACGAGAAGGAGCCGGTGGTGTTCCACACCCGGTGGGCCATGAGTTACCTGCGCGGCCCGCTGACACGCCCCCAGGTACAGCAATTGGTCAGCGCGTCGGTTCCACCAGTGACATCGTCGGTCGCTCCCACCGCTGCTTTATCGGCAGCGGCCCCGGCACGCCCTGCAGCACCACCCCCGGAGCCTGCGGTTCCGGAAATACCCTATAGCCAGATACCGCCCCAACTGCCATCGTCGGTCAAGCAGGCATTCTTGCCGGCTCGTGTCTCGCTCAAGGCAGCGCTTTCCGATCTGGCCCGCGACCGGCAGTGGTCGGCCCGGTCTGGGCTCGATCAGGAAGGCATTCTCGTATACCAGCCGGTGCTGGCCGGCACGGCCAGGCTCCGTTTTGCCCACACCAAGAGCCGACAGACCCACAGCGAGGCGGTCGCCTACCTCCTGCCCCTGGAGGGCGACATCGCAGATTGGTCCCAGGCAAAGGTGCAGCTTGAGACGCGAGATCTGGAGCCCTCGCCAGACTCGGGCGCCTATTTCGCCGAGCTACCGTCCGAGTTGGGTGATTCCCGGCGTTACACGGCACTGAAAAAAGAGTTCAATGACTATCTCTACTACAACTCTTCCATCTCCCTGTTGTACAACCCGCACTTGGAGCTGTACTCGGAAATTGGCGAGACCTCGGAGGCCTTTCAGCGAAGATGCCGCGTGGCTGCCAAGGAGGGGCTCGATGCTGCCGCGGAGAAGGTCAAGGACAAGTACGAACGGGTGCTGGACCGCCTCGAGGACAAGCTGCGGCGCGAAGAAAGGGAATTGGAGGAGGACAAGATCGAGCACAGCGCGCGAAAACAGGAAGAGCTTCTGTCAGGCGTTGAATCGGTCTTTGGTCTCTTTTCGGGGCGTAAATCGTCACGTCGCCTCTCCTCGGCCAGTCGCAAGCGCCGCATGACCAGGCAGGCCAAGGCAGATATCGAAGAGTCCGAAGAGGTCATCGAAGATCTGGAAAAAGAGATCGAGGAACTCGAGCAAGAGGCCAAGGAAGAGCTGGAGGAACTCACCGAAAAGTGGCTCGAGTTGATCGATGAGGTAGAAGAGGTCGAGGTCCGCCCACGGCGTGCCGACGTGCAGATCAACCTCTTTGCCCTGGGCTGGCTCCCCCATTGGGAGGTCAGGGCGGGCGATCAGGTGTTTTCGGTGCCTGCCTTCGAGGTCGAGTACAGTTGAGTGTAGCAGCTGTCTATCCGTAAGGGGGAACATTGACATGAAGTATCGAGAATTAGGGAGTACCGGCTGGCAGGTCTCAGAGATCAGCTTTGGTGCCTGGGGCATCGGAGGTGGCTGGGGCACGGTGGACGACACCGTGTCGCTACAGGCGCTGCACAAGGCCCTCGATCTGGGCGTCAATTTCATCGACACCGCCGATGTTTATGGCGATGGACGCAGCGAAAAATTGATCGGCCAGGTCTTGCGCGAGCGCAAAGGCGAGCGCATCTATGTCGCCACCAAGGCGGGCCGCCGCCTGTCACCTCACGAGGCGGATGGCTACAACCGCGAGAACCTGACCACCTTTGTTGAGCGCAGCCTGCGCTACCTGGGCGTCGAGACCCTGGACCTCGTCCAGCTCCACTGTCCGCCGACTGATGTGTATTACCGGCCCGAGGTGTTCGGCGTGATGGATGATCTGGTGGCCGCTGGCAAGCTGCGCCATTATGGCGTCAGCGTCGAAAAGGTGGAGGAGGCGCTCAAGGCTATCGAATATCCTAACGTGCGGACGGTGCAGATCATCTTTAACATGTTCCGTCAACGTCCGGCAGGGCTGTTCTTCTCCCAGGCCAAGGTGAAGCGGATCGGCATCCTGGCCCGCGTGCCATTGGCCAGCGGTCTGCTCACCGGCAAGATGCGCGCCGACACCGCGTTCGAGGACGACGATCACCGTAACTACAACCGCGATGGGCAGTTCTTTGACGTTGGCGAGACCTTTGCCGGCGTGCCCTACGAAGTTGGCCTGGCAGCCGTCGAAGAGTTGCCGCCCCTGGTACCTGGGGGGGCCACCATGGCCCAACTGGCCTTGCGCTGGATCCTGATGTTCGACGCCGTCAGTTGTGCCATCCCAGGGGCCAAGAACCCGGCCCAGGCCGCCGATAACGTCGCGGCCGGCACCCTGCCGCCCCTTAGTGATGATACCATGGCTGCTATACGCGAGATCTATGTCCGGTTGATCTGGCCCCACGTCCATCAGCGTTGGTAGAGCGGAACGCCAAGCGCCCCTGCGTTTGCTAGCGGCTTAGAAATCCGAGGTTTCGGAAAACCTCGGATTTCTGCGATCGCCGTCTGTCGTACGCTGTCTTTGCACCATATGTGGCACCCCGCGCTACGGATGAACTGGTAACTTGGTCGGAGTTGCGAGCGCCGGGGGCACCTACCCTTCGCTGATCCAACATTTCCCCGGCTGGCCTTCTGCTCCCTCCACCCGCACCCGGCCCGGGAAGAACCGGTTTACTACCCAGGCATTGGTCAGCAGATGCCGGGTCACCGCCTCCGTCGAAAACCGCGAGGGGTCCCCGGCCAACGCCATGGGTAGTACGAGTTGGTCGGCCAAGAAACGGTCCACGGCGGCGTCGCCTTGAAGAAAGCCCAATAGCTCGCTGGTGGCCTCCTCGGCCACACGCTCGGCAGGTTTGCCTCGCTCTCCCAGCGAGGTGAAACCCGCCGCGCCGTTCTCAAAGTCGGCCCAGCAGAATACCACCGTGCCCATCCCTTTGGATGGCGCGTTGACCACCTCGATGCGGGCGTTCACGCCGCTGGAGCGTAGTGCCTGCAGCGCTGTCTTCTCCTGCCGGGTGCGGATGTGCTTGGGCAGGTTGCTACTGGCCGAAAGACCGCGTACGCGCAATCGTGCTCCTCGCTGGCCTAGATCGAGACCGGTGAGTGGCGTGTCCTTGCCTTTCCCCTCCACGGTAGCCCTGATCTCCCCGCCTCCGATTGGATACCAGCCCCACTTGCGGATATTCACCCTGGCCGCTACCCCCAGCCGCGACAGCGTGGGTAGATAGACACGCTTGAGGTAATCGAATGGCGGGCTCCAGGCTACGTGCGTGCCCCCGCGGATGGTAAGTTGTGAAACCCCCTCGGCCAGCGCCAGGGGCAGCAGTACCGTCTGCAAGATGAGGCTTACCGAGCCAGCACTGCCCCCCTTGGCTGCCTGGGCCACGTCGAACGTATAGTTGCCTGCTCTGGGCACCGACCGGGGGGCAAAGGTCAGCGCCTGAGACTTGAGCTTGGCTCCCCTCACCTCAGCGTCACAAATCTTGGCCACAGCTCGGACGCCGGTCAGGTGCTGGGGCATTAATCCCGGCTTGCGCCGCCCAGCCCGGATCCCCTCGATACGCACTGAACAGCCGGTGATCGCCGACAGCGCCAGACTGGTGCGCAGCACCTGGCCACCTCCTTCGCCATAAGAACCATCGATCGAAAGCATAGTTGAGCTCTCTCCTAGCTGTTCCCCTGCTGACGGCGGGGCCTCACCCCCAGGCCCGGAAGGTCGGGCAGAACGAGGCGACCTTCGTCGACCTGCACCCCGACAAAGGGATCGTTCGTCACGGTCAGATTTCCGTCCAGATCGGCCCAATCCACCAGCGGCGCCAGGTGGGCCGATGCCGTGATCCCTACCGACGTCTCGATCATGCAGCCCAGCATCACCTGCAGATCGTGAGCCCGGGCCACGGCGATCATCCGCAGGGCTTCCCGCAGACCACCGGCCTTCATCACCTTGATGTTGACGCCGTCCACGCAGCCGGCCAAGCGCGGGATGTCGCGGGCCGTGCGCACTGGTTCGTCAGCAAAGATGGGCAGCGGCGAGGCATCGCGAATGCGGCGCAGGCCATCCAGATCCTCCTCCGGCAGAGGCTGTTCGATCCATTCCAGGCCCAGGTCGGCCAGTGCCGGGACAAGCTGCAGCGCCTGGGCCACCGTCCAGTCGCAGTTGGCGTCGGCCACCAGTCGCGCATCGGTCACCGCCCGGACCGCGCGTGCCAGATCGAGGTTGTGCACCCGATCCAGCTTTAGCTTCAGGATCTGGTAGTCCCTTGCTGCCAGGCGAGCCTTGGTCTGTACCTCTTCTACCGATCCGATGCCGATGGTGAACGACGTCTCGGGGGTTGAGCGAGGGTTCAAGCCAAAGAGACGGTACAGGGGAACGCCCAGCCTTTTTCCCATCAGGTCGTGCAGCGCTACATCCACCGCAGTGCGTGCCGCCTGCGAGCCGGGTGGCAGGGTGGCCAATATCTGTTCCATCTGAAACGGATCGTCCCCCAGCGGCGGAAAGGTGCCCAGAATCTCGCTCACGCCGGCCTGGGTCTCGTCGTGCTGGCGGACTGGGGCGGCTTCGCCCAGGCCCACATGCTCGCCATCGCTGATGCTCACCAACACATTGTGCCGGGCCACGCTGGTTCCATGGGCGATGCGGAAAGGGGACTCTAGTTCCAGGGTGATCGGTTCGTACGACAGCTTCATCGATCTTGCCTCCCCAGTCATCGAATCTCTTTGAGGCACTGGTTGTGTCTCCCCTCCATTATACTACGGCCGGCAGGGGACGGCAACGCCAGCACATTGAACTGCCCAAGGTTGTCAGCTGGCGATGCCAGTTTGGCAACCTGCGGCTTGCAGCCTGCGGCCCGCAGAGTACACGCGATAGATGCCCGGATTGCCAAGACTCGAAAAATCTGCTATACTGCGGCAATTGGCAAGGGCGAGAGAAATCACCTGTTTCCCATCTACCATAGGGAGTGGAGATGAGCGGCGAGAGAATACTCATTGCCGATGACCGGCACGAAAACCTACTCTTTCTAGCTAACAGCGTGCTGCGGCCTGAGGGCTACCAGGTGATCACGGCCATGGACGGCAAGCAAGCGTTGGACAAGGCTCTGGCCGAGAAGCCCGATCTCATCATCACCGACCTCAAAATGCCCCGCATGACCGGATTGGAGATGCTGGCTGCCCTGGGCAATGCAGGCGCCAACATCCCCGTCATTCTGACCACCTTCTACGGTTCAGAGCAGACCGCCATCGAGGCCTTTCGACTGGGCGCCAAAGACTATATGATCAAGCCCTACGACCCAGGAGAAATGCTCGAGTCAGTAGAGCGTGCCCTGATCGAGCAACGGTTGCGTCGCGAGACAGAGAATCTGAAAGAGGGCGCCGAGGTCAGGCGTCTTTTGGAGAATCGGGTGCGTCAGTTGCATAGCCTGTGCAGCATCGGGAAAGCCCTGAGTGCCATCCACGATCCGGACGAGGTCATGAGTGCATCGGTCGAGGCGGCCATCCACGTGACGGAAGCCGATGCTGGCCAACTCTTTCTCATCAACCCCGAGACAGAGCAGTTGGAGCTGCGGGTGGTGCGTGGTCCTTCTGAGTCTCGCACTACGCTTTTGCGCCAGATCGGCGCCGACCATACAACTGAGCAGGCTGTTGAGACCGGCCAGGCCATCATCGCTGAACGAAGCACGGGTGGACGGGGCACCGTCTCACGCCTGGTCGTGCCCCTGCGCGCCAACGATCGAGTGGGCGGTGTGTTGGCTGTGGATGCCAAGCCGACCCACATATTTGCCGAAAGCGATCGCTACCAACTGGGCATCCTGGCCAACTATGCGGCTACCGCCCTGGCCAATGCGCAATTGATCGAGAATCTGAAGGAACAGGTTGCGGCCAACCCCGTGCCTGAGAGAATCGAGACGGAAACCGTCGAGGATTCAGTACCCTCGGCCGTGTTGGAGGCCGGCATCTCCGAGGCACAGCGACTGGCGCGCGAGTTGCAGGAGCTGGCCGATGCAGCTCAGAGCCTGGCTTCGCAGCTCGAGCAGCCAGGCGACGAAGGGTGAGCAGCAGCGGATCGCAGACAGGCCCCCCAATGCGGGGGCCTTTTTGCATCAGCACCGCATGCTTTGAACTTTCAAATGAACGCCTGGTTGGCGACGATCGGACGCAGCCGGACCTATGCTGTGCTTTTCAAAGCCAAGCGAGCTGCCAAAAGAACAACGTCGCCGGCATCTTTTTGCAGGGCGGGTGAATTCGAGTATAATGGGAACCTATGTACTGGCCTTGTGGCTAGAAGCGCCGCGTGATATCTCGATTGGACGCCTGGGTACGTTCCGCTTCCCTGCCGGGTGGTATCTGTACGTTGGCAGTGCTTTCGGCCCCGGTGGTCTTGCTGCCCGGCTGGGCCGGCATTGGCGGAAGTTTGCCTCGGATAAGCGGCCCCACTGGCATCTGGACTATTTACGGGAGCAGACCGTGTGGGGAGGCGCCTGGGGAAACGATTCGCCCCACCGTCTGGAGTGTACCTGGGCGGCGGCATTGCACCGCTTGCCAGGCGCGGAGGTGGTGGTTCCCGGATTTGGTGCTTCCGAATGTCGCTGCCGGGCCCACTTGGTGCGGGTGCCAGCGCTTCCGGACGAGGGTTGGTTTGCCAGTATCCTGGGCGCAGCGAGGATAACCGTGGCGGTAAAAGAGATGGACGAGTTGTTAGAGATCCTGATCTCGGGCGCCGATGACAGCCGAGAGGCAGCTGCCGTGGGCCTGGGTCGCTTTGGTGAGGCGGCGGCAAGGCCGCTGGCCAGCCTGCTGGTAGGTGGGGATGCCGATGCCCGTTGGTGGGCGGCCCGGGCCCTGGCCGAGGTTGGCACAGATGGTGCGGTGCCGCCGTTGGTGCATGCCCTTGGCGATCCCGACCCCGACGTACGGGCCTGCGCTGCCCTGGCCCTGGGACAGATCGGCGATGGGGCAGCGGCCCCAGATCTGGCAGCGCGGCTGGCCGACGGGAGTCCTTTTGTCGCCAGCATCGTCGCCGATGCGCTGAGCATGATTGGCCAGCCCGCCGTTGAGGCCCTAGCCGATAGACTCACCGATAAGAGCCCTCACGTCCGGCTGTTGGCCGTGCGGGCCCTGGGTCGCATCGGCTCACAGAGCGCCATTGGGCCCCTCTTCGGTGTGCTGGAGGATCCCAGCTACCTGGTGCGCCATTATGCCCGCGAGGCGCTGGAAGCCCTGGGTGTGGGCATGGTCTTTTTGGCGCCATGATCCCCGGAGGGGAGAGGAGAATCGAGGTATAGGAGAGCAAGATGGCAGACATTGAGGTCAAATGGACGGGCGGGCACCAATTTTTGGCTGCCGACGAGGCGGGTCACGTCGTGGTGACCGATTCTGCGGGCCAGGGGTTCAAACCGCCCAATCTGTTGCTGGCATCGTTGGTGACTTGTGCCGGCATAGACGTGGTACGCATCCTGGAGAAGAAGCGCCAGAATTTTACCGCCATCGAGGTCAGAGTAGACAAACAGAACGCGCCCGAAGCCCCCTGGACCATCGAGACGATCGAGATGGAATGGATCGTCCGGGGACAGGGCCTGAAGGAAAAAGCGGTCCGCGATTCGGTGCGTCTGGCAGAGGAAAAGTATTGCTCTGTGTCGGCCAGCCTGAGGAGCGAGTTGGTGACCACGGTGCGTGTGGTCAACGAGGATGAGGCAGACGACTAGATGAGCGATCCGTGGGCAGCGTTGCAGGCTGATATGCGAGCCTGTCGCCTGTGCCTGGAGGCGGGCTACCAGATCGCGCCGGGGGCCGTCTTTTCCGGGCCGGCGCCCACCGCCCTCATGCTCGTCGGCCAGGCACCCGGGATCACCGAAGCCCAGGTCAAGCGGCCCTTTAACGCATCTTCCGGCCGGAGGCTCTTCCAATGGCTGGCCGATGCTGGCATCGACGAGACCGACTTTCGGGCGCGCTACTATATGACCGCCGTGACCAAGTGCTACCCCGGCAAGCATCTCAACGGCAAGGGGGATCGGAAGCCCAGCCGCGCCGAGCAAAAGCTCTGCCAGCCCTTTCTGGAGCGCGAGCTAGCCCTGGTGCAGCCGCGCCTACTGCTGGCCGTCGGTGGCCTGGCCATCGAGACTTTGCTGGGACAGCGGCTCCGGTTGGACGAATCGGTGGGCCGAGTGTTCCAGGTGGATGGGCGGTGCATCTTGCCCCTACCCCATCCCTCGGGTGCCAGCCTGTGGCCCAACCGTCCCGAGAACCGGGCCTTGATCAGCCAGGCGTTGACTCTGTTGCGCACAGATCTACTGCCCATGATTGACACAGAATAGAAGGAGGACCACGTATGGATATCCAGGTAGTCGCTGGTGGGATCCAGTCAACTGAGGACGAACTGATCGTCGTCAATCTTTTTGAAGGCGTCGAAAAACCCGGAGGAGCCACCGGCGCCGTCGACCAGGCACTCAAAGGTGCCATTGGCGAGGTGATCGCTGCTGGCGATTTTCGTGGGCAGCAGGGCGAGACCGCTGTCTTGTACCCGCGCGGCACTATCCCTGCCTCGCGCGTCGTTCTGGTTGGTCTTGGGCCCCAGGAAAAATTCACCTTGCAAGGCGTGCGCGCGGCGGCTGCCGCTGCCGCCATCAAGGCCCGCGCGCTGGGCGTGGGCTCCTTCAGCAGCATCGTCCACGGTGCAGGGGTCGGTGGGTTCGACCTGCAGGTTGCCGCTCAGGCCGTCGTCGAGGGCACCGTCCTGGGACTCTACCGGTACCAGGAACTCAAGAACGAGTCTCCCGACCGGCCCGACCCTGAGCGGTTCAGCCTCGTCCAGTTCGACGAGGCCAAACTACCTGCGGTCGAAGCGGGTGCCCGGATCGGCCTAGTCGCAGCCGAGGCTGCCTGTCTGGCCCGGGATCTGATCAATCGGCCGGCCAACTATGCTACCCCTTCCGACCTGGCGGACCTGGCCCTCGAGATTGCCGGCGACTTTGACAAGATGCGCTGCCAGATCCTGGACGAGGAGGACGCGGCAGAGCTGGGGATGGGCTCCTTCCTGGGCGTAGCCCGGGGCAGCGACGAGCCCGCAACCTTTATCATCATGGAGCACAACCCGGGCCGGGAGGACCTCGACACCGTCGTCCTAGTCGGCAAGGGTATCACTTTCGACTCGGGTGGCATCTCCCTTAAACCGTCGCAAAAGATGGACCGGATGCGCGGCGACATGGGGGGCGGCGCCGCCGTCCTGGGAGCCATGCTTGCCGTTGGCCGGCTCGACCTACCCCTCCACGTGGTCGGCCTCGTGCCCGCTACCGAGAACCTGCCTGGCGGGAGCGCCTACAAGCCCGGCGATGTCATCACCGCCATGAATGGCAAGACGATCGAGGTTATCAACACCGACGCCGAGGGACGCCTGATCCTGGCCGACGCCCTGGCCTACGCCGCTCGCTTTGAGCCCAAGGCGGTCGTCGACTTGGCCACATTGACCGGGGCCTGCGTGGTTGCCCTGGGGCGGGGTATGGCTGCTGGGGTCTTTTGCACCGACGATGAGCTTCTCGGCCGGCTGCAGGCCGCTGGCCTGGCGAGCGGCGAGCGCATCTGGCACATGCCCCTTTACGACGAGTACCTGGACAGCCTGTCCAGTCTCTCGGCCGACCTGGCCAATACCGGCGGCGACCGCTTTGGCGGGGTTGGGACCTCAGCCATGTTCCTCAAGCAGTTCGCCGAAGGTTATCCCTGGGCCCACCTCGACGTGGCGGGTATGACCTTCGAGGAACGCCCACCCACTCCCAAGCGCCCGCCCTATCTCCAAAAGGGTGGCACGGGCTTTGGTGTGCGGCTGCTCGTCCAGTTCCTGCGCGACTGGATCGCCGGCTCAGCCGCCAGCGCCTGAGTAGACGATCACCTGGGCTCCCTGGCTTCTGTTGCTCACCGTGACGATGATTTCTCGCTCACCATCGTCGTCCATGTCAACCCAGATGGGCGAAATGCCCTCTACCACTTTGGGATCCGGTAGGCCGATATGGGTGGCAACGTGTAGCTCCGGGTTGGTCTCGACCAGTGTAATGCCGGCCGCCTCCAGGCTGTCACCCAGCACCCCGTGCGTATAGCGGGCGTCGGTAGCATCGGTCAGAAGCTGGAGCCGTTCACACTCGCCCTTCAGGATGCTGACCTCCGGCAGTGCTTCGACGGCCAGCCGCTGTACGCCGTCTCCCTCATGGACGGTGATCAGATCGCCGTTGCCGGCGACATAGGCCAGCAACTCTGCTTACGCCAGCTAGATCGGATGGGTAGCGGTGGATGCATCGGGTCTGGGCTCGAGTAGCGAGTAGCTATCTCCCGTGCCAACCAGGACCGGGGGCATGCCTGACGGCAGTCGACTGGGAGCCAGATCGGTAGGTAGAACCGAGCCGTTGCGTGTTTCCAAGGCCTTGATGCGCTCGTCATCCAAAACGACCACCCCAAGGCTGCCCCCTTCGACGGGCGCGGCCACCAACCAGATAGGCACGCCGTCCAGGGGTAGATCGACCACTGCCGCCTCGGGCAGGTTGACCCGACCCTGGACTAGGCGAACGCCGTCTGGTCGAATATGGGTCAGGCCCACCATCCTCCGTGAAACGTTTGCTGCTGTAGGCAAGGAAGTGGGCACCGTTACAACAGAGGTAGGGGGCATTGTTGTTGCCGTCGGTGGCGGCTGTGCCACTGGGGATGGACCGGCGCAGCCGACCAGGATAAACGGAGAACACAATCCACCCATCAACCAGGCTATGGGCTTGCTCCGCTGTCGCCGCAATCGGTTCACGAACGAGTTCCTGTCACAGCTCGATCTGTTCACCCGGCAAGGTCACTACCCGAATCAACGTCCATTCATTGTGGCACGGGTTCGGTCAGTGCCGTTCCAGCTTTTTTCCTAATCATGACAACGCGTGAGCATGCCCCGGTGATTGCGGCACTACCTGAGCAACAGTGGCAGCTCGATACGAAAATGCCGTCCGCTCCCCTACCTCGGCAGACAGCCTTACCAAGGCGAGGGGGGCGAACGGCTCTCTCAGAATCTCCCTCTCTCGAATAACCCAGCGGAGCGTCCCCGCAAAGCGGGGGATCGAGACAGGCTGAAGCTGGGCAGTTCCCAGTGACTATCGCCGGCCGAAGAAAAAGTTGATGATGACCAGCAACAGGACTGCGCCCGCGACGGCGACGATAAAGCTGACCAGGTTAAAGCCGATGTTAAAGCCCCCGGTAAAGAGACCCACCAGGGCGCCGCCGATAAAGGCACCGACTACGCCGACCACGATGTTCATCAAACAGCCCATCTGGTCGTCCCGGCCGGTGATCTTGCTGGCCACCCAGCCGGCAATCGCACCAAAGATGATCCACGCTATGAGACCCATTGCACTCTCCTTGTAACTGCCATTGGGGGGCGCTTGCCCCCAGGCCACTGATACACGGAAGCACGAACGCTTCTGTCCCTCAATCCAAAATAGACTTTTGCTCTTTTTCCTGGACACTGCCATTATAGCACAATTGAGGTGAAAGCACAAACAGTAAGCGCCCGCCAATGATGAGTCCAGGCTATCCTATCGCGAGTACCCCCAACAGATTCTACAACAGCGTGTGAAAGTTGGTGAACATCGGATGATCGGGGAAGAAATGCTGGAGCTCGTGGTAGTTGACGTCGATCAGGTTGTCCTCGGGGACGACGACGCGCTCCCATTGGCCATCCATTACCGCCTTAAAGTCTTCAATCACCTCGTCGAGATCCGCCGAAAGCTCAAACACGGGGGTGGGAAAGTCGGTGCCAAAGAGAAGGCTCTTGGGCGGAAGGTCGGCCATGTCCCTGAAATAGGTGCGGCGAAATGGCGTGACACAGGCCGAGACGTCGGCATAGCAGCGCCCTCCCTCCGGTGCATCGGCGGGAAAATCGTGGAGGTACCGGCGAACCGTCTTGAACTCGGAGTGTTCCAGAATCTGTTTGAGGCGGTTCGTTGCATAGTAAGGGAGCCCGCAGTGGGCAAAGATGATCACCGTACCTGCTCCCAGTCCGGCTTTGAGGTTCTCTTCCACCTTTACCGTGTCCGGGAGGTGCCATTTCTCCGAGCCACGAAAGCGGTTCCTGAGTTGATCCCACCGGGTCCAGGTCAGGCAGTCGTAGGACTGTGTGCGAGGGTCCGACGAGGGAATGGCGTACTCGGGTCCATTGTGCAACAGCACCGGCAGAGGGGCACCGTCACGAGCGGTCGCCAGGAAGGTGAGCGCATCCCTGACCCTTTCGTCGGCTAGATTGAGCTGCTGGGCTGAGGGCAGCCACTTCAGTACCACCGCGCCTTTCTCGACATACTTGCGGACACGGCTCTTGAACTCGGGGTCGTAGGGGTGCACCGATGCACCAAGCAGCACCTTCTCCCCGAGGCTCTGGCGCAGATCGAGGACGTAGTCATTGTCGACCCACATGTGGGAAAGATCTTCACGCCTCTGGCCTTTCTGATCGTAGACCGGGTCCAGTGCCAGGCAGATGACGTGATCGACCTTGGTCTCGCCAACCGCGCGCTCAGTCGCCTCGCGGAGGGTACTGTCCGACACGTTATCCGGGTCCATCCGCCCATAGATCAAGAAGGCCTTGTACACCGTCTGGCGGGTATACCAATCGGACATTTTGCCCCACCGCGGATTCTCGTTGCCCAGCAGGCCAACGTGGCAGTGCACATCGATAACTTTTTTCGATTCTGACGCTTCACCCGTCATGGTCATCCCCTCCATATTGGATTTTGTGGTACCTTTGGCAGCCTACCTGGGCTTGTGCTCGGTCTCACGCTGCCATCGGCCTTTATTCAGAACGTCTCTCAGGCTCCGTCTCAAGGCAGATTCTCCAACACGAAATGTCGCTGGCGCAGGGCTGCCCGGTGAAAATGCACCCACAGCGAGTCCCAGAAGCCACGCTTCACCTTGCGCGGTAGCATCTGGCTCCATTCCGCCTCGCTGTACTCGTCCCAGCCGGTATCGCCTTCTATGGCATCCTGGCGCCACGCCTCTTTGTCATAATAGTATTCTTCCGGCTCCGGTTCGAACAGGTAACCAAACTCCTCTCGCCAGCGGTTGCAGCGGTTTTCGATCATGGCCGCCTGGTAGGCCCGGTAAGCCGGCAGGGTGTACCGTTCGAACCCCCTGGGGTCCCGGTCTTTGCTCGCCAGCAGCATGCGGATCTTGGGCTCGATCTCAGCCCAGGGGACCGGGGGTTCAGGATCTGACTTGCTCGTCAGGAGCAATTGGTCATAGATTGTCCTAGCTGCTTCGGCAAAGGTCTCGATATTGTCCCGTTCCACCTGCCGCTCCCCGCCCAAGACACACTTCCACTCCTGGAATGCCAGGTCGGGAAAGTAGCCGGCCTCGCCGTGCCCGATGAAGGGCAGGGCG
>JASFHU010000030.1:0-15024 GCA_050123055.1 Anaerolineae bacterium | reverse complement strand
ACATGCGGTCGGCTTCGTCAAAGACCAGCATCTGCAGGTGTTTGAGCGACAGGTTGCGCTTGAGCAGGTGATCCAGGATGCGCCCCGGCGTACCGACCACCAGGTGAGCCCCCTTGCGAAAGGCCTGGATCTGGGGGCCATAGGCCACACCGCCATAGACCACGGCGGTGCGCATCCCCCTCTGGCCGGCCAGGATCTTGGCCTCCTCGGAAACCTGCCGGGCCAGTTCGCGGGTAGGTGCAAGCACCAGGGCCTGGCAGGTGGCGCGTTTGGGATCGATGCGATCCAGAATGGGCAGCAGAAAGGCCCCAGTTTTGCCGCTGCCCGTCCGCGATTGGACAAGCAGGTCGCGCCCGGCCAGCAGGTAGGGGATGGCCCTGGCCTGCACCGGCATCAATTCTGACCAGCCCGCCCGGGCCACAGCCTGGCGCAGCGGCTCGGGCAGGTCCGCCAGCGACACGGTGGGCAGGGCACTTTCCGGCTCTACCAGGCCATCCTCTTGACTTCTATCTTCCTGCTCCTGCGGCGGTCTGGGTTCTTTCTCCCTATCTTGTGCGGTCATTTCCTTCATACCTTTCTCACTCCTGCTCGACCAAAGATCGTAGAGTCGCCAGGTTCTTGGGGATGGCGTCCTCCTTTGGGTCGAGCTCCAGCGTCATGGGGATACCCCGGAACCTAGGATCGTTTACCAGGTAGCGGAAGGGCTCCAGGCCCAGCAGCCCGTGGCCAATATGTTCGTGTCGATCCACCCGGCTGCCCAGATCCTTTTTTGAGTCGTTCAGGTGGATCGCCTTGAGCCGGTCCAAGCCCAACGTCTCGTCAAAGTCGGCCCAGGTGGCATCGTAGCCCACCCGCGAGCGCAGCTCGTAGCCGGCTGCAAAGGCGTGGGCCGTGTCAAAGCAGATGGCCAGGCGCTCCGGCGCCTTGACGCCATCGATCATGGCCCGCAGTTGGTCAAAAGTATAGCCCAGGTGCGCGCCCTGTCCGGCCGTGGTTTCCAGCCACACCTGCACGCTGTAGCCCGGCAGCCGGGCATGCACCTCGTCCAGGGCCGCAGAGATGCGCGCGATGCCCGCCTCCTCACCGGATTTCATGTGGGAGCCCGGATGGATGACCAGTCCCGGTAGTCCCAACAGCTCGCACCGCTCCAGATCGTCGGCCAGAGCGCCAATCGATTTCTGCCACAGAGCATCGTCGGGCGTCGCCAAGTTGATGAGATAGAGGGCGTGGGCAAAGACCGGCCAGATACCGACCGCCCCCACCGCCTCTTTGAAGGCGGCAATGTTCTTGTCTGCCAGGGGCTTGGAGACCCAGCGATTCGGGCTCTTGACAAAGATCTGGATGGCATCGCAGCCATCCTCCTGGCCACGCGCCAGAGATTTTTCCACACCACCCGCAATCGACTGGTGCGAGCCCAACAGTAGCTTGTTCTCGGTCATCGTCTTTCCTCGGGGCAAGGCGGCCCGTTATTTTCAGTGGCTACTCTTTGGCCAGGGTTGTCTCCCGGCCCGTGGCGCTACTGTCTTCAAGCATGGCCAGGGCAAAGAGCAGAGACGAGAGCCGGTTCAGATAGCGCACCACCAGCTCGTTGACCAGGAGCCCCTCGTGGTACAGGCGCACCGCAGCCCGTTCGGCGCGACGGGTCACCGTCCGCGCCAGGTGGAGAGCTGCCCCCGCCCGGCTGTCGCCGGGGACGACAAACTCTTTGGGCATCTCGACCTGGCCCTCGACCTCGGCGATCCAGGCCTCCAAGTGGTCCACGTGTGCGGCCGTGACACTGCCCGTAAAGGGACTGTCGGCCTCGCCGGCCGCAGCCAGCTCGGCCATCAGCGCATACAGGTCCCGCTGGACGGTTAGCAGCACCTCCCCACAGCGCGGCGTGGGGCCACTGGCCCGCACCAGACCCAGGACAGCCTGGACTTCGTCCACCGTGCCATAGGCTTCCGGCCGTGGATCATATTTGGGCACGCGCTCCCGGCCAAGCAGACCGGTGTAGCCGTCGTCGCCGCGCCGGGTGTAGAATTCGGACTCGGACATCTATTCGCTCAACGCCCCGACGATGGCCCGGCAGAAGGCCGGCAGATCGGACGGCACCCGCGAGGTGATGAGGTTGCCGTCACGCACCACCTCGGCATCGACATACTCGGCCCCGGCGTTGACCAGGTCGTCCTTGATGGCAAAGAAGCAGGTCGCCTTTTTACCCTTGAGCACATCGGCCGAGGCCAGCATCCAGCCCGCGTGGCAGATGGCGGCCACCACCTTGCCCTGCTCGAACGCCTCGCGCACCAAGCCGACCATGGCCGGGTAACGGCGCATCAGGTCGGGCGAATAACCGCCTGGAATCACCACCGCGTCTACGTCGGCGGCGCCGATCTGGTCGGCCACCACGTCGACCTGCACCGGGTAGCCCAGCTTGCTCTTGTAGGTATCGGCGCTGCCGCTGCCGACCACAAAGGTCTCGGCCCCAGCCTCACGCAGGCGCAGCAAAGGGTACCACAACTCCATTTCCTGGTACATGTTCTCGGCCAGCACGGCCACTCGTTTGCCTTCCAGTTCCATCTCCCTATCCTCCAGTCTCTCTGTTTTCTGTAGTTGGAAAATTGACTCGCCTGGCGGCGGGTCTTTTCTCCCACTATCCTGGCACAGTTGTGCCCAGGGGTCGGTAAGGCTGATCCCGCCTCAGAACAACGGAAGCTGCGCCGTCTCGCGCTCGACGATGGGATCGAGGCCGACGATGGTACGCAGGGCATACTCGTCCACCTCGGGCCGGTCGACCAACTGGCGAACGTGGCGGTACTTGATGAACCACCAGCCATGCTCGTCCACGGCTTGCTGCCACAGAGGGTTGTGGGCCAGCTTGTAGCTCACCAGGGCCGCCCGCCCACCGGGGATCACCAGGTAGGGCCGAGCCCCTGCCATCGGTTCGCCCAGGGCCAGGACCTCGTTCACCAGCGCCTGCCAGCGCACCGCAAAGACGGCCCGCACCTGTTGTCCCTCGAACCAGGCCGCGTCGAACGGTTCCTGTACACCGGCCCGGTAACCCAGCCGCTGACCCAAAGTCAGCAGCGATTCGACGATGGCTCCCTGCTCCGCCTGCCGAGCTGCGGGTAGGTCCTCCTGGCGGAGCTGCCAATAGTCCGGAGTGGGCTGGCTGCCGTAGGCGCGCAAACAGGCCGCCACCAGGCCGGCGTCGGGCGTGAGCCCTCCCGGGAACTGGGCGTACACTCGCCCGGCAAACTCCACTTCGGTCAGGGCCAACACGTCCTGCAATAGCTGGTAGGCCGCCGCCTCGACGCGGTCGCACAGGGGCGGAGCCAGATCGCCAGGATCGGCCAGCCACCAGAGTTCCTCACCCGCCTCGACGGCTCTGGTCAACAGAAAGACGGGATCATCCCTCGCCGCCCCAACCTGCTCTGCGATCAGGTCCAGCGGTGAAGGATCCGGCTCCCCCGCTTCGGTAGCCCTCTCCAGCCAGCCCTCCTCGGCCAGCCGCTGGTAGATCGCCGCGTGCAGGATGGGCCATGACGCCGGCTCGCCCCGGGCGCGGATGGTGTCTGCCGCAGCAGCCACCGCCGCCTGGCGTAGCCGCGCCTCCAGCTCGCCGCGGGCGGGAGCGGCTGGCTGCGGATAGGACGCCGCCAGCTCCAGGCGGTAGTCGCCGCCGCGCTGTACGAGGGAGGTCACGCCCAACCGGGCCTGAGCCGCGGCCAGCACCAGCGCCTCGACCACGGTCCGGCGCTGGCCCGTCAGGACCAAGACCAAGCGCCCGTCGTCCCGCAGGAGGTCGGCCAGCGTGGCCATGGAAGCGGCCATGACCCGGGCATACCAGGCCGGATCGGGTGTCCGCTGCCGGATCAGGGAGCGCAGCGGGCTGGCAGCTTCCGCCCCCAGCAGCCAGGCCCCCCAGAGATAGGAAAGCGACCAGACCGACGAATCGAGGGGCGGCGGGCTGGTCAAGATCAGCCGCTGGCTCCGGGGCGGCAGAGTGCGCGCCAGCTCCCGGACCCGTCCGGCACTCAGGCAGCCAGCCCAGTCCCCATCGGGCGCCAGGTACGCCTCCAGCGTACCGGCCAGATCGGTCACCGGCTTTTTGGCCACGGCCAACAGGCGGGCAGCCGCCTCCTCAAAGGCGTACCAGACGTTGCGCTCCACAAAGCGCCCTGGTCGCGCCAGTCCCCGGCGGCGGGCCCGGCTGCTGGGCAGGGGGGTCAGGAAGGAACAACGGTCCAGGCAATCGAGGAGCAGCACCTGGAGCGCCCCTTGCAGCGCCCCTTCGGGGGGCAGGCTGTCGATCTTGAGCGTGAGCTCGGCCAGGGCATACAGGTTGCGCGGCGAATAGAGCTCCAGCAGGAACTCAAGCCGGGCCCGCAACGTGCCTCGCCGTTGCGGGGGCGAGATGCGATCCAGGACGTAATGGTAGTGCATCCCCTGGTCGGCCACCTCGCCCATGCGCTCCCAATCCTCCGGCTCCATTGCCGCCTGGCCGTCCCAGTCGCAGGCCCTGCAGCGGACGTACTTGGCCATCGGCTGACCCAGCTCCTTGTCCCAGACGAAATAGTCGGCCACCGCCGGGCGGGAACAGGCCGGGCAGGTGGTGGCATAGAGCCCCAGCAGGTAGCGCCGCAGGGTCATGCCCTGCTTGGTGCTGTCGCCCAGGCGGGCCATGGCCGCATCCAGCTCCCGCTGCTGGGGAGGCGCCAACTCCGTCCCGACCAGTAGGACCAGGAGCGGGTCAAAGTTGACGGCCAGCGGCCGGCGGCTGGCGGCCAGGATCTCGCGAACGACGCTAGGTCCCTGGCAGTAGGGCACCAACACCTGATCGCCCGGCTCGGTGTAGGCCGTTGCGTAGGCCTCGGCCACACCGGCCGGAATGGGCCATCGCAGATGGGGCACGAAGCCACGATGCTCGTGCGGGATGCCAGGGACAAAATGCTCGATCCGCTTCATCACGATTCCAGTATACCATAAGGATGGGGGATAGACAAGAGGGTCTGGACCGCAAAGGACACGAAAGGGTGTGAGAGCGTGCAAATGTCCTTGACAAAGCCTCTTGAACATGGTATACTGGTTTCAGCATCGCAGTTCACACATCGCTGTATCCAATCCAGATCAGTTCTCTGGGCGCTCTGCTCTATTATATCGCACCCTATCCCCGGTAGGCTGAGCATTACACTGGCGTAAACTATCTTCCCAACCACGGTCAGGTGTCCCCTGGCACCTCACGGCATGGAACGGGATCGCGTGCGCAGTCTGGCAAAGCACTCCTCAATGCAAAAGAGCCCAGGCAGGCGCCGCACAGCTCAAGGAGGAGAGAATGAGACCAGTCTACCATCCGAGGAAATGGAATTGTCTTCTGATCATGGCCGCCTTGCTGGCCCTGATGCTGAGTGCCTGTGGCGCGGAGCCAACGCCCACCCCGCCACCCGCCGAGGTGGCACTGGAACCCACGCCCACCCCGGTCCCGCCCACGGATACGCCCATCCCGCCGACCGACACAGCCGAGCCGACTGCCACGCCCGTCCCACCCACGGAGACTCCTGAGCCGACCGCTACACCCGTCCCACCGACTGACACGCCCGAGCCCACCGACACCCCCGTCCCGCCTACAGATACCCCCGTTCCGCCCACAGACACACCCGAAACGCCCACCGATACCCCCGAGCCAACAGTCACGCCCATCGAAGCCGCCAGTCCCGTGCCGCAAGCCACCAATACTCCCAAACCCCCGCCCAAGCCCAAGGCGGGCAAGATCCTGTTCACATCCAACCGGGCGAGCTGGGACGACATCTTTGTCATGAACGACGACGGCAGCGACGTCAAGCGGCTCACCAAAAAGGGCAAGTGCTACGACGCGGTCTTTTCCCCCGATGGTAAGACCATCTTTTTTGAGCATGAGGACGACATCTGGAAGATGAACGCCGATGGCAGCGGCCAGGCCAACCTGACCGACACACCGAACAACATCGAAGCGTTTCCCATGGTTGCCCCCGACGGGACGCGGGTGGCCTTCCTGTTCGGCTGGCCTGGCGGTTTTGAGATCTATACCATGAAGCTGGATGGGACCGATCAGAAGCCGATCACCAGCCGCAGCATTGACTGGATGCCAGCCTGGTCGCCAGATAGCAAAAAGATCGCCTTCTCGTCGCTCCGGAGCGGCAGCTTTAACATCTGGACGGTCCCGCGCGCCGGGGGAGAACCCAAGCAGGTAACCAAGTTTGGCGGCGAGCGCGTTGCCATCACGCCCGTCTTTTCGCCCGATGGCAAGCAGATCGCCTTTTCTACCATCTCGGCCGGCACGGCCTGGGAGATCTGGGTGGTCAACCTCGACGGCTCTAACCCGCACAAGGTGGTGGGCACGGTGGGCACCGACCCGAACAACAGCACCAACATCGTCGGCTGGAAGCAGGGCAAGTTCCTCATCGGCGGCTACCAGGGGCGTTGGGATCCCTATTTTGTGGCCGAGAGTGGCGGCGAGCCAACCCGCGTCGCTGCCAGTGACAAGGACGACAAGCCCAGCGATTGGTGGACGCCCTAGCTCCTGGGCCTACCATCCCCAGGTCCAAAGTGCGTTGGACCTGGTCTGCAGCAGAACGCCAACGAGGTTGGCGTGACTCGACGGGTCACGCCAACCCCGTGTTTACAGCTAATCCTGCTTGCCCGAGCCCGGACTACATCTCGCTCCGGCCCTCCAGCGCCCGGCCGAGCGTTACCGCGTCGGCGTATTCCAGGTCGCCGCCCACCGGCAGTCCCCGCGCCAGGCGCGTGACCCGCACCCCAGTTGGCTGGAGGAGCCGGGCCAGGTACATGCCCGTTGCCTCCCCCTCCAGGTTGGGGTTGGTGGCCAGCAGCACCTCCTCCACCGGTTCGGCCTCGGGGCCCGCCTCCTTGAGGCGGGCAAGCAGCTCATTGATCCGCAACTCGTCGGGACCGATCCCCTCCACCGGCGAGATGGCCCCGTGGAGGACGTGGTACAGCCCGCGGTAGCCGCCAGTCCGGTCGATGGCCACCACGTCCAGCGGCTCCTCTACCACGCAGATGATGGAACGGTCGCGCCCCTCGTCGCGACAGATGGCACAGGGGCTCTCTTCCGTGATGTTGAAGCAGGTGCTGCAAAAGACGATCTTTTGCTTCAGATCGCTCAGGGCCTTGGCCAGCGTTTCTGAATCGTCCGCCGGCCGGCGGAGCAGGTAGAAGGTGAGCCGCGATGCGGTCTTGGGGCCGATGCCCGGCAGTTGGGCAAAGGCCTCGATGAGCTGGGTGACCGGTTCCGGGGTTACGGCAGCCATGCGTTCTAGCCCAGCAACCCACCGAGCCCCAGGTCCAGCCCACCGGTGAGGCCCGACATCTGCTCGGCAGCCAGCGACTGGGAGCTCTCGATGGCCTCGTTGACAGCGGCGGTGATCAGATCCTGGAGCATCTCCACGTCCTCCGGATCCACCACCTCGGGGTCGATGGTGATCGATTCCACCCGCTGGTGCCCGGTCATCACCACCTCGACGACTCCGCCCCCGGCCGTGGCGGTCACCGTCTTGTCGCCCAGTTCCTCCTGGGTCTGGAGCATCTGCTCCTGCAGTTTCATGATCTGCTGTCGCATATCCGGCCGGCCTCCCGGCCTGCTGGCACGGATGCGCCGTCCCTTACCCTTTGCCATTGGTTTCTTCCTCCTGAGTCAAAAACGTTCAGCCACCGGTCAAGCTGGCTCAAGTAGCGAAAACCGGTAGCCCAAAACTACGACCTTGGTCCAGATCACAAATTGGCCTGGACCGAGGCAAATCTCTACTTTGGGATGATCCGGGCTTCGGCGCCATGGTCCTCGGCCCAGTCCGAGATTTCCTTCGGCACCTCGTCCGCCGCTGCCTGAGCATCGGGCGACGGGTTCGGCGGTTGCGCCTCCTGCGCGCCTTCGCCGGGGGACGGGTTCGCCGGCGATGGGGCCGCGGCCGAAGGTTCCCCCGTCGGTGACGCTTCCTCCGCCGGCGACGACCCTTGCGTCTCCGGTCCCCGTGACCCCGCTGGATACGGGGTTGCTGGATTGGAATTCGGTCCGGGTGTCGCTGTCTGCGGGCGGGATGTATGCTCTGATTCCATGACCAGCTTGAGCCGGTAACTGCCGCCCAACACCTCCGCCAGGGCGTCCTGGATCTCGGCCCTGCGCCTGGGATCGCCCAGCTTGTCGCGCAGGAAGGGATAGGGGAAGGCGATGACGATCTCGTCGCCATAGACCTCGACCGGCTTGCAGTTGGTGCGCAGCGCCCCTTCCACCAACGGGTTTCTCTGACGCACCGCATGCAGAATCTGGCCCCAGGACCCCTCTACCTGGGCCAGGTTCACGTGTGGAGTCTGAGCCTCCGCACCGCCGGATGGGGCCTGCGCCGTGGCAGGCGGAGCCTCCGTAGTGGTGGCCGCTGGATCGTCGGCAGGTGCACCAGCGGCCGCTGGTGTAGCGGTCGCTTGCGGTGATGCAGGCCCGGTGTTGGCTGGCGCGGCCTTTGCGGGAACCTCGGAAGCGGGTGCTTGGACCACAGGAGTAGTCGCTCGCTCCGGCGTCTGGGGGACATCGGCCTCGGGCTTCGCTGGATCTGGCTTTGTCGCTGCGCCTGACGAGGCGCGGTAAACCACCTGCTCCTGGCGGACGGGCTGCGCCGTCGTCCCGGGTGCCTCAGATTCCAAAGAGACCTCGACCAGCGCCAGCTCTAGCGGCAACTGGGGGATGGTCTGCAGGCCGCGCCTCAGATCGGTGGCAGCCTCGTTGAAGAGACGGATCGACTGCAGCAGTCGATCCACAGGGATGCGCTCCGCCAGGGCCGTCATCTCGGCGTCCTGCTCGGCCGTCAGGTTGAGGGTGCGCGTTCCAGCCCCCTCCCGGATCAGTAGCAGGCCGCGCAGGTACTCGACTACCTCCCGGCCGAACTGGCGCGGATCGGCGCCATCGTTCACCGCGCGGTTGATCAGCTCCAGGCCGCCACTCACATCGCCTTCCACCAGGCAGGCGGCCAGCTTGCCCGCCGCCTCGCTGGCGACAGTTCCCAGTACCTCCTGCACCTGGGCCAGCGTGATCTCGCGCCCATAGCTGGTCAACTGGTCCAACAAGCTGATGGCATCGCGCATGGCGCCGGTGCCTTGATGAGCGATGAATCTGAGCGCATCCGGCTCGACCTCCAGTCCCTCACACTCGGCGATGTAGGCCAGCCGCCCGGTGACCGCCTCTACCGAGATGCGTCGAAAGTCAAAGCGCTGGCAGCGCGAGGTGATGGTGGCCGGGATCTTGTGCGGATCGGTCGTGACCAGGGTAAAGATCACGTGGGGCGGCGGTTCCTCCAGCGTTTTGAGCAGAGCGTTAAAGGCCGGCTCGGTGAGCATGTGCGCCTCGTCGAGGACGTACACCTTGTAGCGCCCCTCGTTGGGCCGGAATCCAACCTTCTCCCGGATGTCACGGATCTCGTCGATGCCCCGGTTGCTGGCCGCGTCGATCTCGATCAGGTCCAGCAGCCGCCCCTCGTTGATGGCCACACAGGTGGAGCACTGGTTGCAGGGCCGCTCCTCCACCGCCTCCGCCGTGCAGTTGACCGCCTTGGCCAGCAACCTGGCGGTGGTGGTCTTGCCCGTGCCCCGCGGCCCGGTCAGCAGATAGGCGTGGCGGATCTTTTCCTGGCGCAGCGCGTTGCGTAGCGTCTGGGTGATGGCATCCTGCCCCGCCACCTCGTCAAACGTCTGCGGCCGGTATTTGAGATAGAGTGCCTGGGCGGCCATGGGTTCTCCTCGTTCAGTGTACCCCTAGTGTACCAGAGATGGGCGGTTTCGGCAAGGACGAGATTTCCGCCGACAACGTTCCATCCCTCTCCGTCTCACATGTTGTCAGAACGCCCGCTCATGTGTTATACTCTGGGCAGGGTGCGGAAGGGGTGCGCCCAGCCGCTCCTTGCACCGCCCGGCAGATGGAGACTACCGGCGGGGCGTCAAGCAGCTCTGCTCAACCACAGCCCAGTTGGCGCCACTCGAGGAGGAAAGATGGCGAGAAACAAAAGGATAGGAGTGTTGACCGGCGGGGGCGACGTCCCCGGCCTCAATCCGGCCATCAAAGCCATCGTAGAAGCCGCCTTTGACCGCGACTGGGAACCGATCGGGATTCGTCGCGGCTGGGGCGGGCTCCTGCACTGCAACCTCGATAGCCCCCAGGCCCGTAAGGGCCTGTTCATGCCTCTGACCCGCGACACAGTGCGCACCATCGACCGCAGCGGCGGCACCTTTCTGCACACTTCGCGCACCAATCCCCAGCGGGTCAAGGCCGCCGACAGGCCCGACTTTTTGGTAGGCACTGGCAAGCTGGTCGAGGGGGAAGGCGACGAGGCCATCTATGACTTTACGCCGCACATCCTCAACGTGCTCGACTTTTTGGAACTCGACGCCCTGATCCCCATCGGCGGGGATGATACCCTCTCCTACGCCGCTCGACTGCACCAGGAAGAGTTCCCGGTGGTCGCCATCCCCAAGACAATGGACAATGACGTCTATGGGACCGACTATTGCATCGGCTTTTCCACCGCCGTGACCCGCAGCGTCGAACATATCACCGCCCTGCGCACCACCAGCGGGTCTCACGAGCGGATCTCTATTGTCGAGCTGTTTGGGCGCAACTCTGGCGAGACCTCTCTCATCTCGGCCTACCTGGCCGACGTCGACCGGGCCATTATCTCCGAGGTCCCCTTTGACATCCAAAAGCTGGCCATCCTGCTGCTCCAGGACAAGTACGAGAACCCCAGCAACTATGCCATCATGACCATCTCTGAGGGAGCGCGCGAGGTGGGCGGCGATCTGGTCCACTATGCGGGCGATGAGGACGCCTACGGTCACAAGAAACTGGGCGGCATCGGACAGCTAACCGGCGAGCGGCTCAAAGAGATCACCGGCGAGAATGTGATGTACCAGCAGTTGAGTTATCTCATGCGCAGCGGCGAGCCCGATTCGCTGGACCGGATGGTTGCCGTGAGCTACGGGCTGCTGGCCATGGACCTGGTACACAATGGGCGCTCCGGGCGCATGGTGGCCCTCCGGGACGGCGTCTATACCCACGTGCCCCTGAACCGCGTCATCTCGGGGGTCAAGCGCGTCGACGTGGACGAGATGTACGACCGGGAACAGTACCGTCCCAAGATCGCCGACATGATGGGCAAGCCGATGTTTCTCTATTGATAGTACCAAAGTCTGTTCGCCAGGGGCACCAATAGGCCCTTGCCGGTCCGAAGCGGACATTTCCGGGGGGAGAGACAAGTGATCGTAGAAGACTTTCAAGCAGAAGCCCTGACGTTCGACGACGTATTGCTGGTGCCGGGCCACTCGCAGGTGCTGCCTGCCGAAGCGGATCTGAGTGTGGACCTGGCGCCAGGGATCCAGCTCAAGATCCCCCTCCTCTCGGCAGCCATGGACACTGTGACAGAGGCCCCCCTGGCCATCGCCCTGGCCCGCGAAGGGGGCGTCGGCGTGCTCCACCGCAACCTGTCCATCGAGCAACAGACCGAGGAGGTGGACAAGGTCAAGCGCAGCGAGTCGGGCATGATCGTCGACCCCATCACCCTGCCGCCCAGCGCCACGGTGGGCGACGCCGAAGCGATCATGAGCAAGTACCACATCTCTGGCGTGCCGATCACCGAGAACGGCCATCGTCTGGTGGGCATCCTGACCAACCGCGACGTGCGCTTTGTGACCGACATGAGCGTCCCCATCCCCCAACTCATGACCCCGGTCGAGCAACTGGTCACCGCGTCGGTAGGCACCACGCTGGACGACGCGGTCCACGTCCTCCAGGAGCACCGCATCGAAAAGCTTCCTCTGGTGGATGAAGGCGGCATTCTTAAGGGGCTGATCACGGTCAAGGATATCATGAAAAAGCGGGACTATCCCTGGCGCGCCACCGATGCCCGGGGCCGGCTGCTATGCGGGGCCGCCATTGGCGTCAGCGACGCAGTCCTGGAGCGCCTGGCACCCATGGTCGAACGGGGCCTGGACCTGGTGGTCATCGACACCGCTCACGGTCACGCATCCGGGGTGCTGGGAACCGTTGAGCGGGTCAAGGCCGCCTATCCCAACCTGACGCTGGTTGCGGGAAACGTGGTCACTGCCAAGGGCACCCGCGACCTCGTTTCGGCCGGGGCAGACGTGATCAAGGTGGGCGTGGGAGCCGGTTCCATCTGTACCACCCGGGTGGTCACCGGCGTAGGCATGCCCCAGATCTCGGCCATCCGCACCTGTGCGGATGAGGCCCACCGCCTCGGCGCGACGGTTGTCGCCGATGGCGGGATCAAGTATTCGGGCGACATTGTCAAGGCCCTGGCCGTGGGCGCCGACGCGGTGATGCTGGGCAGCCTGTTGGCCGGACTGACCGAATCACCCGGCGAGCTGATCATTTACGAAGGGCGGCGCTTCAAGGAGTACCGGGGCATGGGCTCCATGGGCGCCATGAAGGGGCGCGCCCGCGACCGCTACGGAAGCGCGCAAAAAGGCGGCAAGCACGTCCCGGAGGGGATCGAGGGACAGGTGCCCTACAAGGGCGACCTGGCCAACTATGTCTTTCAGTTGATGGGCGGTCTGCGTTCTGGCATGGGCTACGTCGGCGCCGAAACCCTGGTCGAGCTGCGGGAAAGGGCCCAATTTGTGCGCATCACCAACGCCGGCCTCATTGAGAGCCATCCCCACAGCATCTTTGTGACCAAGGAAGCGCCCAACTATCCCACCGGGCCGCAGTAGGATGGCCGAGAGTACAGCCCTGGACACGGTCGTCTCTGCCGTGGCCTCGTCCAAAAAGTACCGCGCCGTCTGTCCGGACACCATCCACCGCATCGCCGTCCGCGAGCTGGCGGCGCACGGAAGCGTGAAAGCGGCCACCAAAGCCACCAAGCGCCGGCTCCACCAGGCCTACGGCGCCTTTGAGCACGATTTTGACGAGCAGGCCGCAACCCAGCGCCTGGAAGCCGCCTACCGGAAAGGATCACCATCCCTGATCCGGTCCGCCTGTGCTCACGTCCTGGGCTTGCATAGCTCAACCCGCGAGCGCCTGCCCATCCTGGACCGCTTCTACGCGGCCATCTTTGAGGTCACCGGCCAGCCCTCGTCCCTCCTCGACGTGGGCTGCGGGCTGAATCCGCTGAGCCTGCCCTGGATGGATCTGCCATCCAACGCTCGCTACGTCGCCCTCGACATCGATGCCGGCCGAGTCCGCTTCCTCAACCACTACCTGTCGCTGGCCGGATCGGAACCGCTGGCCCGCTGCCAGGATGCCCTGTCCTACCCACCGGACGATGCAGCCGATGTGGCCCTACTCTTGAAGATGAGCCCCACCCTAGAGCGCCAAGAGCCCGGGGCCACCCTGCACCTGATGGAGCGCCTGGTGGCGCCCTACGTCGTGGTCAGCTTTGCCATCAAGAGCCTCGGCGGCCGGGAAAAGGGCATGGCCGACCACTACCAACAGCAGTTCCGGACCTGGATGAACGGCCGCCATTGGCCAGTCGAAACCCTATCCTTCGAAACCGAGCTGGTATTCGTCGTGAACAAACCATGTCTTGGCGGCCTCGGGAGTCGTTGAGATGGCGACCAAAAGTCCGCCTGCCAAGTGTATCGGTTGTTGAGATGGGATCCATGAACACTCTATTCATCGTTGGCACACCAATCGGAAATCTGGAGGACATCAGCGACCGGGCGCTGCGCATCCTGCGCCAGGCCAACCTGATCGCTTCCGAGAACCCGGGACGCACCCAGCGCCTGCTGGCTCGCTATGACATCCAGACCCCCATGATGCGCTACACCGACGCCTACGAGCGCAAGAAACGGCAGCGCATGGAGGCCGTCCTGGCGGCTCTGGAGGAGGGGGACGTCGCCCTGGTGTCAGAGGCAGGCATGCCCGGCCTGGCCGACCCCGGCTACGAGTTGATCGCCGCCGCCCGGGAGCGCGAGGTGCCGATCGTGCCCGTGCCCGGCCCCACCGCCCTGGCGGCTGCACTCTCGGTGGCCGGCATCCCGGCCGAGCGATTCATCTTTCTCGGCTTCCTGCCCCGCACCAGGAGCGCCCGCCGCGAGCTTCTTGCGCCCCTGGTCGACAGCCCCTTCACCCTCATCGCCTACGAGTCGCCCCACCGCTTGCTGGCCACGCTGGCCGAGCTGGATCGCCTCTTTGGCGACCGGCCCATGGCCGCGGCTTGCGAGCTGACCAAGATGTACGAGGAGACCCGGCGCGGTACCGCCGGCGAGCTACGGGACCACTACCGCGCCCGCCGGCCTCGGGGCGAGTTCACCCTTGTCATCGCCGGGACCGCGCAGGGGACCTCACGACCTGCCAGCGAGGAAGGACTGGAAGGGAGTCCCAGGTCATGATTCCGTCTACCATCGAGACAGCCCATGGCCCCTTGCACCTGCCGGTGTACTTTCCCGATGCCACGCGGGGTGTGGTCCGCACCGTCGACAGCCAAGATCTGGAGGGCTGCGGCGTGAAGGGCCTGGTGGTTAACGCCTTTCACCTCTCCACGCGGCCCGGCGCCGGGTTGATCAAGCGCGCTGGAGGTATCCACCGCTTTATGGCCTGGCGCCGGCCTGTCGCCTCCGATTCGGGCGGCTTCCAGCTCATGTCCATGATCCGCGAGAACCCCCGCTATGGCACCATCACGGCGCGGGGCATCCACTTTACCGACATCGATGGCAGCCGCAAGAAGGTGCTCTTTACGCCCGAGCGCAGCATCCGTCTACAGTTCGACCTGGGCGCTGACCTGATGGTCTGCCTCGACGATTGCCCCAGTCCCGATGCATCGCCGGAGGAGGTGGAGGCATCGGTGGAGCGGACCATCAACTGGGCCCAACGCTGCCGGGCCGAGTTCGACCGCCAGCTCCAGAGCCGCGGCCGGCGACAGGGCCAGAGCCCCCTGCTCTTTGGCGTCATCCAGGGCGGCTACGACAAAGAACAACGCGCCCGCTGCGCTCGCGAGCTTTTGCCGTTGGGTTTTGACGGCTACGGCTTTGGTGGCTGGCCTCTCACTCCGGAGG
>JASFHU010000029.1:0-15087 GCA_050123055.1 Anaerolineae bacterium | reverse complement strand
CAGGACGGCCTGGAACTTTGCCGGTTCATCGAGCATTGGAAAATGCCGCGACCCATTCAGCATTTCGACCCTGGAGTTAGCAATCCGCTCGAACAGCTCTGACTGACGCGGATCGACGATATTGTCCCCTCGTCCATACACGCCCAGCGCGGGCATGCGCAACGTACCCAGTCTGGGGCGTAAATCCGTGCGGTGCAAGGAATGAATACTCCACAGAAACGACTCCAAGGTCATCTTGGATAGATCCCGCATGAGGAGAGCATACCACTCGCTCCAACTGCCCGCGATCCAAGGAGCAAACAGCTTGATCCCCAGACGAAGTAAGGAAGGGGAGTTCCAGACGAGAAAGGCGATCCAGGGGTAGCCGGCGAGCTTGAGAAATGGATTCAAGGACCGTCCATCGACAGGAGATCCCACCACAGCCACTTTACCGACACGATCAGGGCGATCCAGTGCCAGACTCAGGGCTACGGTTCCCCCCATGGAATGCCCGATGACGGGTGCCCTCTGGATGCCGAGTCGCTCCATGAACTGCTCAACCAACAACACAAAGTCAAGGATGTCATAGCTCTCGCGGCGTTTGTCCGACTCGCCAAAACCCCAAAAGTCCAAGGCATAGGCGCGATAGGAGGGAGCCAGAGCCTCCATGGTACCCAACCAGGTCCCCCAGGAGCCCAACCATCCATGAAGCAAAATGACCGGTCTACCCCGGCCGTACGCTTCATAGTGGACAACACCCTGATTGGTGACAATTGAACTCAAGCTCTCTCCCTAAATGGGTGCAACTCTCCTCTGGTGCCGGTGCCAGTTGCGTCACTGCCTCGGGCCGGCCTATTCGGACACTGCATCCGAGATACTGTACAGCAATTCAAGCAGTACGTTCTTGACGCTCTCCTTATCTATGGCCACACAAGGCAACAGCTTGATCTCGGGGCGCACCTTGAGGGCGATCCTCAGGTCCTCGGCTGACCAGGCATCAGCCATGTCTTGCTTGTTGGCAGCGACCACGTAGGGCGTGGATGCGTAACTCCGGAAAATGTCCAGGATGCGCCGCGCTTCACGGAAGGTTTCTGGCCGGACGCTATCCACCAGCACGACAAAGCCCAACATACCCTCCGACAGGATCTCCCACATAAAGTCGAAGCGCTTCTGGCCGGGAGTACCAAAGAGGTAAAGCACGAGGTCATCATCTACGGTGATACGGCCAAAGTCCATTGCGACGGTCGTTTCCTGCTTCACAGTGGAGGTTTCGTCTGTGATCTTGCGTTCGGTGGAGACCACGTCGATCTCGCTGACGCTGCTGATGAATTCCGTCTTTCCGGCGTTGAACGGTCCCGTGATGACCATCTTGACTGTTTGCATTTTTGTCTAGCCTGCTCCGTGGTGTATTTCCTTGTCGAGGGTAGCCTTCACGAGCGCTGTCCGCCTACTCGCAACTCATCCCTACAGACGTTTGATCCGATCGATCAACCTACTGATCACCGAGCGTTTGACGGCCGGAGGGCGAGAGATGACTTGGGCCATCGCATCAGAAGGCGGTGCCTTGGGCAGCGCACCTTCTGGCTCGATGATCTCGACCAGACCTGCTTGCAGCAGGCCATACACGATCTTTCGGATCTGAAACTCGTCCATGCCTATGCGCTGCGCGATCTGCTTGATCGAGTTCCGGGGGTTGATATAGGAGATCACGTGCCACTCATCTACACTGAGGTTGATGTTCCGCAACTGTGCCTGGGGGCGATCGGTGAACTTTAAGGCCATGCTCAGGTCTGGCAACTCATCCTGGAGCTGCTCCCACTCTTTTACGCGACGGCTCCCCTCAAGAATGATGTTCTCGAGTTCAATGGACACGGTGATAGCATCGTTAGAGGGCAATTGGTTTGGCTCAAAGTGAAACGAACCGTCCACCCAGGTGAACAGGCCGTATACAGTTTCGAGTGTGTCAGTCTGGATGCTGCTGAGGATGTCTGGACGTGTGACATGACCCGAGCTGATGAGGAGCATGCCCAGCTCTTTGCCCGTTTGATCCCCAGAGCGAGAGCGAATGATCCTGGCCTGTTCATCGGTCAGTTTGCCTGCACGCTGAAGTATGCTGGCCAAATGCCCATCCTGCTCACTGGTCTCGGCGTAGATGAGCCTCCCTTCCCGGAAATAGAGAGTCGTGACACCGGGTTGGACCCTAATGGTCAAGGCTCCGGTCTTGCGGGCAAGGTGAATCAGATTCAAGAGCTGGGTTGTGCTAAAGTCCTTGAGGTTTCCTTTGAGCGCCATCTTGACCTACCCCTGGATGCGTTATCGGCTCAGATAGGTTGAAAGCAGAGAGATTACACTGAGCTCTTTGACCAGTCCTGTCAACATTACGGCCCATTATACCCCGTCTCCGGGCATTAGTCAACTGTCTCGTTGGTTCTTATCGGCACCACGAGCAACGTCCACGTGCCCTGCCGACAGACTTGTGGAAAAATCCTCTCGTATGATATAATGGGCGGCGCTGGAATCCCAGTGGACCTGGATGCCAGTCGATTGCCGATGGAGGTTGGAGTAGGATGAATCAAGGAACCCGAAGGTTTTGGAGGGTGGTTGCCGCCGTCGCCGCCTTACTGGTGATTACATGCCTGGCCACGGCGTGCCTGTCCTCTGACTCGGATACCCCAGTGCCGACACCCACCAAAACCGCTCGCCCGGCCAATGCCAAGCTACCTGCACTGCCCACAACCACCCATACACCAGCGCCAACAGCGACGCCAACCCTCGAACCACCCACTGCCACGGCCACAAGCCCGGCGCCATCGCCGACTCCTACGTCGACTGCTACGCCTGAGCCTACCGAGGAGCCAACACCGGTTGCGGTGCCCTGGCCCACGGTCGAGGCTGGTCTGTGTCCCTTGACCGGCTTGCCGGTCAGAGATCCGGCCCTGTTGGACCGGCGCCCCCTGGCCATCAAGATTCAGAATGCCAGCATCTCGCGCCCTCAATTCGGCCTTCGCGAGGCGGACATCGTCTACGAGCACCTGTCAGAGGCTGGGATCACCCGGTTTACGGGCATCTTTTTGTGTCAGGATGTGGAGAAGATTGGCTCCACGCGCAGTGCACGATTCATCGACCTGGAGATTCCGGCCATGTACAAGAGCCTGATGGCCTTCTCGGGCACCAGTGCCGGCCTCTATCCAAAGTTCCTGAACGCCGATTTCTACGATCGAGAATTCTGTTACGGCTGGGGATTGCACTCCGAAGGCTTTTACCGCGACACGGAATTACGGAAGCAGGGTATTCCGATCGAGCATACGCTCTTTGGTGATCCGGTCAAGCTCTGGGAGATTGCCGACGATCTGGGTGTCAACGAATCCCAGGAGCTGCGTGACATGCACTTTTCCGAGGAGCCACCAGAAGGCGGCCAGCCAGCCACACAGATCAACATCCCTTACCCTCATCGGGACATGGTGGTAGATTATCGCTACGACCCGGATAGCGGCGCGTACCTACGCTGGAATGGTGGGGAACCCCACCTGGATGCGCTGTCGGGAGAACAGATCTCGGTTACCAACGTCGTGGTGCTCTATGCCACCCACGTGGACACCGATATCTATGAGGATGAACCCCGGCGAAACCATCCCTCTGTACAGATCCAACTCTGGGGTACAGGTGACGCAGTGGTCTTTCGCGATGGCCTAGCATACGAAGGTTTGTGGGCGCGCCCACAACGGGATGACATGGTCGTCTTTCGGGACTCGGAGGGACAGATTCCGATCCCGCTCAAGCCAGGGAACACGTGGATCCAGTTAGTGCCGCTAGAAGGCCACCGTTGGGCCTTCGAAGCTTCGTGGGATGGCGAGGAGTAGCTGTCAGATGGTGGTGAGTGAACGTATCCAGTTCAGCACAAGGGGTGACGGGCAGATCTTGGACATCACCGAACAGGTGAGTCTACAGGTATTGAGTTCTGGCCTCAAGAACGGCATCGTAACGCTGTTCACGCCCAGCGCTACCAGCGCCCTGACAACACTCGAGTACGAATCGGGCGCAGTGCACGATCTCCAACAGTTGTTCGACCGGATTGCCCCACCGGAACTGGAGTACCGCCATAACCTGCGCTGGAGGGATGGAAATGGCCATTCACACGTTCGCCACGCGCTCCTGGGACCATCCCTTACCATTCCCTTCGTCGATGGCCGGATGACACTGGGCACCTGGCAGCAGATCATCTTTGTCGACTTTGACAACCGTGCCCGATCACGCTCGGTCGTGGTGCAGGTCATCGGCGAGTAGGCTGGGACGGCGAGCTAGAACTCTGATTTGATTGTTAAAGAACGGGTTCCTGTCCCCCAAGAGGGCCTTTGGGGTACCTTCCCCTGAGGGGTTGCGATTATTATAGCATGGGGATGGATGGCCCACAATAGGAATTTGGTATCAGTACGAGGCACTGATCCGGGGCTTTTGGGGTGTGGGCTGAAAGGAAAGTCCGCCATGCCGTCCATCAACAGCGTCCCGCCGAAGGAGCAGCTGCAGGACCTTGACAGCAGGCCAGACCACCCAGCGAAGGCCTGGCTGCGTGCCAGGGTGAGGCTGATGCCCGGTTTGCTGAGCCAGTCGCCCCCCTGGGTTCGCGGCATATTCGATCACACCTGGGCACCGATGGAAGCCATGGCTCGCCAGGTCCACTGCCTCCCACCAGCCCTATGGGACTTTATGCTGAAGCTGGACTGCGGATTTGTAGCCATCCGCAGCGGTGATTCCGAATACGTTCCAGGACCAGCCAGGCTTCGCCAGCATACCGTGCAAAACGTCGCCTACGTATCGGTCACCGACCTGGCACAGGACAATGAACGACCATTGCACGTCCTGGGGCATCTGCTCGACCACCACCTAGGCTGCGGGGGCGCTGTTGAAGGGCGGTGGTTTTCTCAGGGTGGTGGTCTGGTGCCCGAGTGGCAGCTCGCGGGCGAGCGGCTGCCCCGCCTGTTCAGCCTAGGCTACGCCGTGGATAGCGTGGCCGAGTCGAGTGTACAGGACTATTTTGCCCAGTCACTGGCGCTCTATTGCCGGGAGCGGCAGCATTTGAACACAGCCGATCCACAGATCTACAAGTGGCTGCGCAACACCCTATGGGACAAGGGCTTTTGGCGAGCTGAAAAAAGACACAGGGGGTTTACAGAGGAAAATGACTGACCAAACGTACAGGGCGCGGTTGCAGGCATTACAGAGCCTCCAGGTAGCCAACGCCGTAGAGTGCGTGGCGCTGATGCCCGGGGCCAACTTGGGCTACTTCACCGGGCTGACCACCCATCTCAGCGAGCGGCCCACGGTGGCCTTTGTCCCGGCGGAGGGTGCGCTGAGCCTCTTATTGCCCGAGTTGGAGGCGCCAGGGGCAAAGGCACACCTGCCCACCGAGGCCCGGCTGTTCACCTATCGCGACGAGGAGGGACACGAGCACGCCTTTCACCAGGTTGCCGAGGAACTGAAGCTGGCCGGCAAGGCCATCGCCGTCGAGTACCTGGTCATGCGCATGCTGGAGATGCGGCGCATCGAGCACGCCGCGCCGGGTTGCCGATTGCTGGCCACGGAACCGTGGTTGCCGCAGCTCCGCATGATCAAGGACAAGGTGGAGATCGACTCTATGCGCCGGGCTATCGAGATCGCCGAGGGAGCGATGCAGCATCTTCTGGACGAAGGCTCCATCCAGCCGGGCCGGACGGAACTCGAGGTGGCGGCAGACCTCCGGATTGCCATGCTGCGCCTGGGGGGACAGGGAGACGCCTTCTCCCCCATCGTCGTCGCCGGTCCCAACTCGGCTTCGCCCCATGCCGGTCCCTCCGACAGGCCGCTGGCCGAAGGCGACCTGGTGACGGTAGACTGGGGCACGACCCACCAGGGCTATCGCTCGGACATCACCCGCACCTTTGTCCTGGGATCGCCCACGGCCGAAATCGTCAAGATCTATGACACCGTGTTGGCAGCCAACCAAGCAGGCCGTTTGGCCATCCGTCCTGGGATGCCAGCCCAAGAAGTCGACCGTGCCGCGCGCCGGACCATTGGCCTGGCCGGATACGGGGAGTTCTTTATCCACCGCACCGGCCACGGCCTGGGCCTGGAGACGCATGAGCCGCCGTATATGGTGGAGGGGAACCTGGAGCTGCTGGAAGCGGGTATGACGTTCACGGTGGAACCGGGCATCTATGTTCCCGGTCTGGGGGGGGTTCGGATCGAGGATGACGTGGCGGTGACGGAGGATGGCTCGGAGACACTGACAACCCTGCCGCGGGAGTTGATCCAGCTCTAGCGGACCCTGCGTGGCCTGACCGCGGCCACGGCCTGGGTTCACGACTAGCAAGTTATCATGAGTCTTGCCCGACGCAGTGTCACCTCCGCTGCTTGGACCAGCGGATCCAGCCTGATCAGGGTTGGCGTGATCATGGTGCGCTCCATCCTGCTGGCCCGGATGCTGCCGGTTGAGACCTTCGGAGTATACGCCTTTGCCAATTCGATCATCGCCCTGACGGTGATCGTACCCAACTTTGGCATGGTTGATGCCTTTTTGCACCGGGCTCCAGAGACGGAGGATCTGGAACAGACGGCTGCGAACCACTTCACGCTGAAGTTACTCTTCACCCTTATCTGGGCCGCTCTGATGGTCGCGGCTGCGTTCGTCATTGCCACCGGCGAGACCCGCACAGCGCTGCTGCTTCTGACAGCCACCACCGGAGCTATGCAACTGGTTCAGACCCCACGCCTGATCCTCAACCGCCGCGTCGTCTATCGACGACTGGCGATTCTTGGCAGCCTGAATGCCATTCTCACCACTCTGGTGGCCGTTGGACTGGCCTGGCGAGGCCAGACGCTGTGGGCACTCCTGGCCACGGATGTTGTCACTCTCTTGTTAACCGTGCTGGCGCTCTACGTCTGGCGACCGGTGTGGCGCCCACGCCTGGCCTGGTCCACGAGGGTGGTGCGCTACTTCCTGCGGTTCGGGAGCCGCGTCCTGGTGGCGGACGGTCTCCTGCGCGCCCTGGATCGCGTCGACGACTTGTGGACGGGCCTGTCCCTGGGCGACACCGCCCTGGGCTACTACTCCAAGGCCTATACCTTTGCATCCTACCCACGAGTGATCCTGGCGGCACCGATCAATTCGGTCGCAGCGGGGACGTATGCCGAACTGAAGCACGATCGGAGACGACTTTCGCAGGCCTTTTTTCGCACCAACGCGCTGTTGATCCGCAGTGGCTTTTTCCTGGGCGGTGTTCTGGCCCTGATCGCGCCCGAACTGATCCGCCTGTTGCTGGGCGTCAAGTGGCTGCCGATGCTGGATGCCTTTCGCCTGATGCTCATCTACACGCTGCTGGACCCGATCAAGATCACGGTGGCTAGTGTGATCACGACTTCCGGCGCGCCGGAAAAGGTGATCCGGGCTCGGACGATCCAATTGGTGGTCCTGGTCGTTGGGTTGGTCAGCCTGGGGCCAATGCACGGGATTGTCGGGGTAGCGGTGGCGGTGGACCTGATGCTGGTGGTCGGCATCCTGATCCTCCTGTGGGAAGCGCGACGATTCGTCGATTACTCATGGTTCCGGTTGTTTGCGGTGCCGGCGCTGGCCCTGGCGGTGGGGTTGCTGGCGAGCCGACTTGCCATGATGCTGCCCGGTGTGCTACAATCGGACTGGATCAGGGGTGCGGTCAAGGTGGCTGTGTTTTCGGTCCCTTATGTGGGGATTCTGCTAACATTGGAAAAAGAGAACGTGAGGATGCTGATGGACATGCTCAGGCGAGTGTGGCGAGTGGAGACTGAGAACAAGGCAGGCACATAGCTGAGGATTCACCATGCTCCGAGGACCGATGCAATCTGCCGCCGTGTTGGGTCCGCCGTAGTTAAGCCGGAGAGATGGGCTCGGGGAAGACAAGCTGGACAGCGCCATGCACCAAGTCCGGCACGTCCTGAAAAGTGCAAGGAAGGAAGGGATGTCAGATCACGGCATTGTGCTCATTGTAATTGACAGTTTGCGTGCGGATCGGCTCAGTCACTATGGTGCTGAGTGGGTGGTAGCCCCGAACATTGAAAGCATGGCAACCGAAGGAATCTTGTTCGAACAGGCGATTGCTCAGGGACATGCGACTTGGACGACGATGCCGACTATCCTATCCGGCTGCTATCCTTCGATGTTCGGTGGCTTCGAGTACCTGTCAGAAGACCGACCGCGGCTGGCGGGGGAGCTCAAGTCGCTCGGCTACCAGACCGCGGGTTTTGCTCCCAATCCCTACCTCGCCAAAGCACGCGGCTATGACGTCGGATTTGACCATCTCGATGAGTGCGTACCCGCGCTTTCGAACCGTTCATCAAGCCGGAGGGAACTCGTCATCAGAGGATTCAACCGGCTCTTCGGACGCTGGGGGGTTGGAATCGAATGCCCTCCGTACCTGGATGCTGGAGCTGTAACCGAGCGAGCCATCCGCTGGCTTGAGCAGGCGTCGGGACCGTTTTTCCTGTGGCTTCACTTCATGGACGTGCACCTGCCCTACAACGTTCAGCGTTGTGCAGTCTTGCTACCCGGGGGAAGAGGCCAACGTCCCTACCCATACGGCTTCTGGCATAGCTGCCTGAAGAGACCAAGGCAGATCACCGAGGCTGACCTGGCCTTGGCCAAACAGATCTACGAAGATGGGATCGCGTTTGTCGATGCGCAGGTTGGCCGTCTCCGTCAAGCCCTCAGCCAGCTTGGAAGGCTGGAGCAGACCGTATTTGCCATTACGGCCGATCACGGGGAGGAGTTCTATGAGCATGGCCTCTTTGGCCACCAAAACCACCTATACGATGAGAGCGTGCACATCCCCTTAATCACCTCGCCACGCGCCGAGGCGGCCCCCAAGTTCCCGCGGCAGGTGCGCCATCTCGACCTGGCGCCGACTTTGATCGAATTGGCCGGAGGAACGCCACCACCGGAGATGCAGGGTGTCAGCCTAATGCCTTTCTTGCAGGGAGAGGAGTGGATGACAGACCTCCCGGCGATCAGCCAGTCGCACCCAAAAGGCGAATGGCGGGTTTCTTTGCGCCAACCACCGTGGAAGCTCATCTGGCGCGTGGATCCGGCGACGCTGGAGAGCCATGGCGTTGAGCTGTACCATCTGGGCGATGATCCGGGTGAGCGCAACAACCTATCCGGGCATCATCAAGAGAGGGTTGCCGCCATGCAAGCCAGGCTGAAGGAGCATATCGCAACCCTCGACCTTCAAGCACATTCTGAGCCACCCGTTGAAGCAATGGATCCCGAAGTGCTTGATCGTCTGCGGGCTCTAGGTTATGTTGACGACACATGAGCCGCTGGCCTCGTGCCCCCAATATGAAGGCCAGCCAAGTGGGAGGATCCAAGTGAAGCCACCGATCTTTGTGATTGGGAACCCTCGCTCGGGCACGACGTTGCTACGACTGATGCTGACCAGCCACAGAAACATCGTCATACCGCCCGAGTGCGGATTCACTGTCTGGTTCTACAACAAATATGGCGATTGGGAGGAGTCAGATATCCATGCGAGGCTGAGCTCGTTCCTGGATGATCTGCTCGACGCCAGAAAGTTCGAGCTTTGGAAACTTGACCGCATGGATCTGCACGAATTCATCCAGCACAAAAGCCCTGATTCCTATCCGCAACTGGTCTCCTGTGTATACGAGTTGTATGGGCTATCGCAGGGGAGAACCTTCACACGCTGGGGTGACAAGAACAACTTTCACGTCCACCACATTCCCACCATCAGGGCTATGTTTCCTACCGCGTTCTTTGTACACATTGCCAGGGACGGCAGAGACGTGGCGTGTTCGTACAAAAAGCTTGCAGAGCAGCAGTTCGATACGGTGTACGCCCCCCGTCTCCCCCACCAGATTGAAGATATCGCTCAGCAATGGAAAGAAAACATACAAGCAATCACAAGCTCCTTTGACAGAATCGGCTGGCAGGATGTATGCGAGGTCAGATTTGAAGATCTGATAGAGGAGACAGAGGCAACGCTCAGGAATCTATGCGACAGATTGGGTGAGGAATTCGATCCGTCGATGTTGGAATACTATGTCTGGAACAGAGAGCGAGAGTTGGAACCAGCAGAAACGCTACTGTGGAAGCGTAAGAATCTAGAACCGCCCATTGGCGCAGAGGTGGGGAGGTATACCGATGAGCTGACTGGCGAAGAGGTGGACGTGTTTCAGCGGATCGCTCGCCAGGAGTTGATGCACTACGGGTATCTGGTTGGGGAGCCATAGCATGAACAAGACCACCTTGAGGGACTTGGCGGTGTTTGGAGGGAGTCCCGCATTTGCCACTACCCTCCACGTTGGGCGTCCCAACATCGGGGACCGCCAACGGCTGATGGAGCGCATCGATGACCTTCTTGACCGGCGCTGGCTCACCAACCAGGGACCGTACGTGAAGGAACTGGAGGGACGGTTGGCAGACATGTTGGGGGTCAAGCATTGCATTGCCATGTGCAATGGGACGATCGCGCTAGAGATTGCGGCGCGGGCCTTGAACCTGAGTGGAGAGGTTATCGTCCCAGCCTTCACCTTTGTGGCCACGGCACACGCACTCCAATGGCAGGAGATCACGCCGGTGTTCTGTGACGTGGATCCCTGGACGCACAACATAGACCCCGAGCAGGTAGAACGGTTGATCACGCCACGCACAACAGGGATCGTCGGGGTACACGTTTGGGGCCAGCCCTGCGACGTGGATGCCCTTTCAGAGATCGCGGACCGTCACAACCTGAAGCTGATGTTTGACGCTGCCCACGCCCTCGGCTGCAGGTACCAAGGGCAAATGATCGGCAGCCTCGGCGACGTCGAGGTGTTTAGTTTTCACGCCACCAAGTTTCTCAACGCCTTCGAAGGGGGCGCTGTTGCTACGAACGACGATGAACTGGCGACCAGAATCCGCCTGATGCACAACTTTGGCTTTGCTGGCCTGGACAAGGTGATCTATATCGGAACCAATGGCAAGATGAGCGAGGTGTCGGCGGCGATGGGGCTGACCGGCTTGGAATCTCTAGCAGAGTTTGTGGCCATCAACACACAGAACTACAGCGCGTACCTGGGGGAGTTGAGTGAGATCCCGGGCCTACGGATGCTGGCCTATGATGAGCGTGAGCAGGGCAACTACCAATACATCGTGCTCGAGATTGACAATCAAACCGCGGGTATCAGCCGCGACCGACTGGTGCAGCTCTTGCACGCCGAGAATGTGCGAGCCAGGCGCTATTTCTACCCGGGCTGCCACCAAATGGAGCCCTACCGCTCCTACTTTCCCCATACCGGTCTGCTACTGCCCGAGACGGAGAGGCTCGTGGAGCGCGTAATGACCTTGCCGACAGGGACCAGTGTAGGTAGTGAGGAGATTGACAGCATCTGCCGGATCATCCGGTTTGCCATCGCGAACGGACCGGAGATCAGCCATAGGCTGGCCAGGCAGGAGGCATGAAAAACACGAGCGTGAACTGCAAAGTGAGCGTGTCCATCACAACCTATAACCATCGCGCGTACATCGCTCAGGCGATCGACGGTGCCTTGCAGCAAGAGACCGACTTTGAGTATGAGATCATCATTGGTGAAGATGACTCTTCCGATGGAACACGAGAGATCGTCCTGGATTACCAGCAGAGGTTTCCGGACAAGATCAGGCTTTTCCTGAATGACCGGAAGAACGTCATCTATATCGGGGGCAAGCCAACTGGGCGGTGGAATCTGGTCAACAACCTGAGTCATGCCCAGGGAGAATACATCGCCTGTCTTGATGGAGATGACTTCTGGACGTCGCCCCACAAACTCCAGCGACAGGCTGATCTTTTGGACGCGCATCCGGAGCTGGCCCTTTGTTTTCATCCTATTGAAAGGCACTACGATGAGGAATACGAGGCTCTGAAGTCAGCCAGGGAGCGGCCACGCAGGACAAGGTACACGGTGGAGGATCTGCTGAGGGGCAACTTTATTGCTACCTGTTCGGTGATGTTCCGAAACGGACTGTACGCCGATTTCCCGCAGTGGTTCTTTACCACACCCTTCTCCGACTGGCCGTTGCACATTTTGCATGCACTCCACGGGGATATCGGAGTCGTCGACGAGGTCATGGCCGTTCATCGGACGCACAGCGGAAGCACATGGTCGCCAGGGAGCAAGCTGGCACGCCGCAAAGACGTGGTCACTACCCTGGAGATCCTATGGGAGAATCTGCCTGTGGAGTATAGACCTACGCTGGAAGAGAGTCTGGCTCGCGGGCACTGGTCGGTTCTCGGAGCACTCGTGCGGGAGGGGGACTATCGAGCAGTGGGATCTTGTGCCCGGGAACTTTTCGCGCAGGCCAAGGTGCCAAAATCGACCCTGGTAAAAACAGGACTGTCGATAGGGTTCAGCCGCACGGCATCGGCGCTTGGACATGGCACCCCATAGGACCGAGGGTGGCCCCCAAGCAGGGTCATAGTCTGGAGAAAGCCTATGCGTGTGTTCTATTACGTTCTATACTACTTTTTTGCGAGATACTTGCCTGTGTCGTACAGACCCTATGCGTTCGGAGCGAGACGAATCCGGTACTGGGTATGCAGCCATCTCTTTGCGAAATGCGGCAAGAATGTGAATGTCGAACATGGGGCTGATTTTGGCTCGGGGCGCGACATAGAGATCGGGGACAACTCGGGGATAGGGATCAACTGCGTTGTGCGCAAGGCCGTGATAGGCAACAACGTGATGATGGGACCCGAGGTCTACTTTGTGGGCAGGAACCACAGGATTGACAGTCTGGAGAAACCCATGGACGAACAGGGGTACCTCGAAGCTGAGCCGCCCGTCATTGGCGATGACGTATGGATAGGGACACGGGCAATCATCCTGCCCGGAATCAAGATCGGCAGGGGGGCGGTCATCGGTGCTGGAGCCGTGGTCACGAAGGATGTGCCAGAGTACGCGATTGTTGGCGGAAACCCAGCCAAGATAATCCGCTACAGGGAGTAGGCAGGGGTAGCAGAACACTCGGCAATGCACGGACTGTGGTCCGTGCCGAGCCAGGGATGGAACTCGCCGTGTCAGTAGCAGGCAATCAGGGCATGCCAAGTCAGGCTCAAGTGCGTCCTTATCGGATCCTGTTCTTTGTCGATACACTGGGGGGCGGGGTGACGAAGGTGGTGGTGAACCTGATCCGCCATCTGGATCCAGCACTGTTTCGGGCCTCCATGGCGGTCGTGCGACACAGGGAGGGCCACCTGGTGGATGTCCCCGAGGAGGTAGCGGTCCACTTTTTTGACAAGCGCCACGTGAGCCAGGCCACTTTTGACCTGGCGCGGCTCCTGCGCCAGACACGCCCGGACCTGATGGTATCCGCACAAGATCATCTGAATGTGGTCGCCCTGCTGGCTCGACGACTCTCCCAGGGGTCCACCAAGACGGTTGCCAGCGTGCACACCACGCCAGCCATGGCGTTCAGGGCCAACCCAGGCATCAAGAATCGGGTATTGAAGCCGGTCACGATGCGGCTCCTGTATCCCACAGCCGACGGCATCCATGCCGTTTCGCAGGGGGCTGCGGATGGCCTGGCAGACGTCGCCGCGATACCACCCACTGCCGTCAGGGTGATCCACAATCCGATCGTGGACGAAGGCATTGAGGTGCAGGTCCAGGAAGCTGTCGAACACGGTTGGTTTTCGGAGCCCACGCCCGTGATCGTGTCGGTGGGCCGGTTGAGCAAAGAGAAGGGGTACCCATACTTGCTGCAAGCAGTAGCCAGGATCCGGCCCCAGAGGCAGGTGAGGCTGGTGATCGTGGGAGAAGGTCCGCAGAGAGCGGAACTGGAGAGCCTGGCGCGCGAGCTGGGGATTGCCGAGAGCGTCGACTTGATCGGTTATCGAGAGAATCCCTTCAAGTATTTGGCCAGGGCACAACTGTTTGTCCTTTCGTCCCTGTGGGAAGGCCTACCTGGGGTGCTCGTCGAAGCCATGGCCTGTGGCGCTCCGGTCGTTGCCACGGATTGCCGCTCGGGACCGAGTGAGATCATCACCAACGACGCAGAGGGATTGCTAGTCCCAACTGCGGACGTGGAGGCTCTGGCCGAGGCGATGCTCAAGGTCCTGTCAGATGCGACGCTTGCCGACAGGATGCAAGGGGCAGGAAGGGCTCGTGCCCAGGACTTTCACGTGACCAAGATAGCCAGGGAGTATGAGCAGTTCTTCCTGGAGATCCTGGAAGAGGACGCTGCTACCGCTATGGCGGGCTGAGGGGCAACGATCAAAGGACAGAGGATTATGGTCAAAGTGTGTATCCTCTCCAGCGTACACACGGCATTGGACAACCGGGTCTTTTACCGCGAAGCGCGCAGCCTGCAGCGTGCAGGTTTCGCCGTCACCCTGATCGCAGTCCACGACGGCGAGGAGGTCAAAGACGGCATCCAGATCATCGGTTTGCCCCGCGTTCCTCGCTGGAAACGCCCGCTGCTCTGGCTCGCGTTGCTCCGCCACGCCCTGGGGACAGAGGCAGAGGTCTACCATTTCCACGACCCAGAACTGCTCCTGGTGACGCCCTGGCTGCGCTGGCTCACCGACAAGCCCACCATCTATGACATCCACGAGACCTATGCGGATTTCATCGAAATCAAGGAGTACTTGCCAGCCTGGCTGCGCTATCCTATCGCCTGGACCTTCCGTTGGCTGGAGCCGCTCCTGGCTCGCCTGCAGAGCGGGCTAATCTTTGCCGACGACGAGATCGCCGCGAGCTTTGCGGCCGTGAAGCGACCAAAAGCGACCCTGTTCAACTACCCTGAACGATCATTCGTCGAGCAAGCGGCAGCGGCCATAGACAGCACGCAACCCCGAGAACCCGTGATCCTGTACCTGGGAAGCATCGAAAGGGCACGCGGCTCGAGGCTTATGGTCGAAGCATTTCACCTGGTGCGGCAGAGGACGCCCGATGCTCGCCTGCTGTTGGTGGGGCATTTCGCACCCGAAGACCTGGAGCAAGAGGTCAGCGCTCACGCAAGCCGCCTCGGACTGCAGGACGCGATAGAGATTGCGGGGCGGGTTCCCTTTGAGACGATCGGTAGCTTTTTGAGCCAAGCAGCAGTAGGTTGGATACCGTTCCAACCGG
>JASFHU010000028.1:0-15161 GCA_050123055.1 Anaerolineae bacterium | reverse complement strand
CCCCGGTTTATTGAAAAGATACCACTCCCAGATACCCAAACAAGTCCGGGAATCTAAATCCCCTGCCTGTTGGCGGTGTTTTCATCCGTGGTGGTAGTGTGCCGCGAACAGGATGACTACCCGGTAGACTGCCTGCCGACGACTGAAGTCGTCACTACGAACTCTCTCCATCAGGCTGGACAATTGAAGTCGTCACTACAAACTCTCTCCTACAGACTGCTGGGTGCTCTTGCTGTTCTCGGCAACCTTTCCATCGCGCACCTCGACCACGCGCCGGGCAAAGGGAAACACGCGCGGGTCGTGGGTGGCAAAGATAAAGGTCGTGCCGGTCTCCTCGTTCAGTCGTTGCATGATCTCCATGATCTGTCGACCATTCTCGGTATCCAGGTTGGCCGTCGGCTCGTCGGCCAGCACCAACACGGGATCGATGGCCAGGGCGCGGGCGATGGCCACACGCTGCTGCTCGCCGCCGCTCATCTGGTCGGGGCGGTGACGAGCGCGATCGGTAAGACCCACCGCCTCCAACAACTCGTTGGCGCGCGCTCGCCGCTCTGCCTTCTTCACCCCCGCCAGCAGTAGAGGGAGATCGACGTTCTCGTAGGCCGTGAGCCCCGGGATCAGGGCAAAGAACTGGAACACGAATCCGATGGTTCCCTTGCGCAGGTCGGCCCGCCTGTTGGCGTTGAGCTTTGAAATGTCCTCTCCATTGATGAGAACGCGCCCGCTGGTTGGCCGGTCCAGGCAGCCCATCAACTGTAGCATGGTCGTCTTGCCCGAACCCGAAGGCCCGACGATGGCCGTGAATTCACCCTCGTCAATGGTCAGGTTGACGCCACGCAGCGCGTGCGTTTCCACCTCACCGATCTTGTAGATCCGGGTTACGTCCTGTAGTTCGATGACGCTCATCTCATACCTCCAATGATCATGGTCCTTGTCACAGACTGCCTACCACCGTGGGGGCGCAGCATGCTGCGTCCGTACAAGGGCATGTTGGCTTGTCGTAGATTATGCGTGGCATCAGAAGGTTCTCAGTGCATCAATCGGCTCTTTCCGGGTGGCAAACCAGGCTGGGTAGAGCGAGGCCAGCAGGATGATGATCAGGCACACGATAGCCAACATGACCGTGTCTCCCCAGGCGAAGGTGCCATAAAGCGTGGTTCCCATGGTGAATCCACCAGTACCGGTGCCATAGATCTCGGTTACATCCATATCACCTAGGGATATGCCCACGGTGGCCAGGTAATACACCCCCAGCGAGCCCAGCCCCACACCCAGGAGAACGCCCAGCAGGCCCAGTGTGGCAGACTCCATCAAGAACATGCCCATGATCTGCCGCCCCTTCATCCCCAGCGAGGCCAGGATACCCATCTCGCGCGTGCGCTCAAAGACGGACATCAACATCGTATTGGCGACGACGACGGCGACGATGGCCATCACGATCCCATAGAACAGGTACAGTATGCCCATCGCCGATTCCGTGAGGGTCAGCATCATCTCGTTCAGATCTCGCCAAGTCAGGACCTCCAACCCCGGAGCACTCAGTGCGGCCGCAACGGCGCCGGCGCCTTCCTGATCCTCCAGCACAGCGACGACCGCGCTGGCCCGGTCGCCCACTCGTACAAAGGCCTGTGCCTTGGCCAGAGGCAAAAAGACCGTCACGTCGTCAAAGCCCGGGATGCCGGAGTCGTACAGGCCACGGATTTCGAAAATGGCTTCGTCAGGCTGATCGTCTGAGGTATTGACCAGCAGGCTAATGCCATCGCCCACGGCCAAGTCCATTGTCTCGGCCAGCCGCCGGCTGACAACGATGCCACTCCTGTCGTCGGGGGCCAGCCACGCGCCAGCAGTCAGACCCTCCCGGAAGGGTGCCATCGTCTCGGCCAGGGGCTCGACGCCATAGACCTGCAGCCCAACCGACTCATCAGCCGTGTTCAGGATGCCGCTGGCCCACAACACCGGCGCTGCACCTCGCACGTTGGGCAGCGCTTGCGCCTGTGCGGCCACCGCCTGCGGCTCCTGCACCAGATCCTCCCACTTGAGGCTGACCTTTTCCTCGTCGTAGGTTTCAGCGCGCGCCTGCACGTGCCCAGTATGCACCCGTATGTTGTTCTCGATAGCACCCTCTATTGCGCCCATCTCATAGCCGTGGAGCACGATGACCAGGGCCAGGCCCAACATCACGGCGATCATGGTCAAAGCCGACCGGCGCTTGTTGCGTCTCAGGTCGCGAACTGCAATCCTCCATATTCTGAACATGCTATCACTCCTCAGGCTTTACCGTACGGACATCCTGCCTGCTGCCTGAAACATTGTGCAGGGCGTCCCACCCTACACATAGTGTAAGGCTTCGGCTGGTTCCTGCTTGGAAGCTTGCCAGGCTGGGTAGAGCGAGGCCAAGGCAGCGATGATGGCCACGGTCAGCGTTCGCTGCACAAAGACGTCTATCCCGATTTTGAAGTAGAGCCGGTCGCCCAGAAGTCCCATGAATTCGCTCATGTCACTAAGGTCGGTCCCATACAAGGACATGATATCGATGCCGACCCGCCCAAAGTAGATGGCTATCGCCCCTCCCAGCAGGCAGCCGATCAGGGCGCCCAGCAAGCCGATGAACACGCCCTCCAGCAGGAACAGCACCATGGTTTCCCACCGTTTCAGGCCCATCGCCCCCAATATGCCGATCTCGCGCGTGCGCTCGAACACCGCCATCAGCATCAGGTTGAGGATGCCTATGCCGGCGATGGAAAGGATAACCACTCCAAAAACGGCCATGACCTGGTCCTCGATGGCCATCAGCTCCTTCGTTGTGGGATCCAGGGTATCCCAGGCATCGACCTCGTAGCCGGGAAGGGCCGGTTGCAGCCTGTCGACCACCGCCGCCTCCTGTCCCACCTCTTCGAGGTAGACGCCAATCTCGGTGGCCTGATCGCGCAGGTCAAAGAGGGTCTGCGCTTCGGCCAGGGAGACAAAGACCTGGGCCTCTTCCAGGTCCTTGATGTCCAGGTCATAGAGGCCGACGATGGTCATCGTCCGGCGCCGCATCTGCTCGTGGGTGGCGCGTCCAACCAACGTGATGCGGTCGCCCACGCCCACCTCCAGCCGTTTGGCCAACGCGTCGCCAATAAGGAGGACGTCTTCGTCATCGCCCTGGAGGTAGCGGCCCTCCACAACTTTCTCGGCCACCATGCTCACTGCCGGAGTTTCCTGTTCCGGCTGGATGCCAATGATGGCCACTGGCATGGTTGCCTCGCGGCTACTGACCATGCCGCCTGTTTTGATGCGCTGCGCCACGGCGACGGCCTCCGGCTGGGCTAACGCTGCCTGTACCAGCGCGTCGGGGTTGGCCAGGGGCAACAACGGCGACCGGTTCATTTTTTCCCGGTAGCCTGGCGCGTGGACCTGCACGTGGCCGCCCTGCAGCCTGACCTGTTTGCCATGAAGTGCCTCATCCATCCCGCCCAGCATGCCGTCAAAAACGAGGATAAAAGCCAGCCCCAGGGCGATGGCGATCACGGCGATCACCGTCCGCCGCCAGTTGCGCCATACATTGCGCCAGGCCATGATCAGGAGCTTTCCCATACCAACCTACCTCCCAGGTGTCTTTTCTACCTGTGCCAGCATTCTGGCACGCAATGGTTGCCGGCCTTCCATCCTTATGGCGAAGTTAGAGAGCCAGTCCCCGCTCCAGCCGGCTGTCCATTCTCAATGATCCGTCCGTCGCGTAACTCGATGATCCGTCGGGCAAATGACATGACGCGTGGGTCATGGGTGGCAAAGATGAAGGCCGTACCGGTTTGCTCGTTGAGATGCTGCATGATCTCCATAACCTGCTGCCCATTGGCCGTATCCAGGTTGGCCGTGGGCTCGTCGGCCAGAACCATGGAGGGGCGGGGCGCCAGGGCGCGGGCGATGGCCACGCGCTGCTGCTCGCCACCGCTCATCTGGTCGGGACGATGCTTGATACGGCCGTCAAGGCCGACAGCCTTCAGCAGCTCCATCACGCGCTCCTGCCGTTCCCTCGCGCCCACTCCATTCAACAACAGGGGGAGTTCCACGTTCTCATAGGCACTCAGGACCGGGACGAGGGCAAAGAATTGGAAGATGAATCCGATCTTCTCCAGTCGCACTTCTGCGCGCTCGTTGGCGCTGAGACGAGTGACATCCTGTCCGTCGATGGTGATCCTGCCGCTGTCGGGCATGTCGAGGCAACCCATGAGCTGCAGGATAGTAGTCTTTCCCGAGCCTGAAGGGCCCACCAAAGCGGCAAGTTCCCCTCCCTCCAAACTCAGAGTCACACCATCCACGGCGCGGGTCTCTTCCTGGCCAATGGTATAGATCTTTGTTACGTTTTCCAATTGAACTGTATCCATAGGACAACTCCTTGGTTGATATCTGCAAGACCTACAGCGAGTGCAATGCTTCCACCGGTTGCAGCCGGGCAGCGAACCAGGCAGGATACAGAGACGCCAGCAACGTGATCAGGAAGGTCCACACAGAGAGGGACAGCATGCCGCCGGGGTTGAAGCGGGCGTTCATTGTCGAGCCGATGGCGATGCCTTCGGCCACCGCGGCCATGTCGCCAATGGGAATCCCGTTCTGGGCTAGGTAGGCCACCCCAGCGGAGCCCAGAAGGATCCCAACAGCTACGCCCAATACCCCCAGCATGGCAGCTTCGAGGAAGAACATCAGCATGATCTGCCGTCCTTTCATGCCCAGCGCTGCCAGGATACCCAATTCCTGAATGCGTTCAAAGACCGCCATCAGCAGCGTGTTGGCGATGATCACCGCCACGATCAAGATGACGATGCCATAGAGGATGACGTAGAACGACAGCCCGGTCTCAACAGTCTGCAGGAACACCTCATTTAGCTTTTCCCAGGTGAGAGCCTGGACGCCCGGTCCTTGCAGAGCAACCGCCACTTGGTTGGCCTCATCCTGTCCCTGTAGCAGCACGACAATCGCGCTGGCGTGCCCGTCAGTTCGGGTGAAGGCCTGCGCTTTGGACAGTGGCATAAAGATCGCACCATTGTCATAGCCATAGACCCCGGTGGTGAACAGGCCACGGATCGTGAATGTTGTTTCGTCTCCGTCTCCATCCGAGTTGACGACGGCGAGGTTCACCTTGTCCCCTACGCCCAGGCCCAGGTCGTCAGCCAGGCGCTTGCCGATCAGAATCCCTTGCCGGTCATCCGGTGCCAGGAACTCGCCAGCTACCATCGCCTCCAGGATAGGATCGTAGAGCGAGGAGGTGACGTCGATACCAAACAGCCGCGAACCGACCGATTCTTCCCTGGTATTGAGGATGGCGCTGGACCAGAGTACGGGCGCGGCGGCCTGGACCTCACTAAGCGCGCTCACCTGCTCGGCCAACGCCTCGGGGTTCTCCAGCAGGTCCTGCCATTGCAGGCTTACCTTCTCCGACTGGTACGAGTCGGCCCTCAACTGCACGTGCCCCGTCTCCAGCCGGATGCTGTTCTCCAGGGCAGATTCCAGCATGCCAGATATAAAGCCGTTCAGGACGATCAACAGCGCAAGCCCCATGCCTACGGCCAACAGAGAGAAGAACGACCGCCGCCGGTTGCGCCCCAGGTCTCGATAGGCAATGATCCACAGTTTACCCAGTACCATCGTATACTTTTCCCTTCCGACTCTCTATCGTGCTCTCAGGACCCCATGAGGTACACGCCGATCCCGCGCCCCCCTACACATAGTGCAATGCCTTGGCGGGTTCTTTTCGCGACGCCTGCCAGGCGGGGTAGAGCGATGCTATGGTCACGATGACGACGACGGTCACACCCCGACTGATAATGTCGCCCGCGGTGATGCTGGGGTAAATGCGGTCTCCCATCAGGGCCGTCATCTCGCTAATGCCCGATGCGAAGGAAAAGCCGATCCCAACCTGCGCCAGCACCCCAAGCAGAAGGATGCTGATCAAGCTGCCAACCACCGCTCCAACCACTCCGATGGCCGTTCCCTCCAGCAGGAACACGTTCATGATCTGCCGGCCCTTCATCCCCATCGCCGCCAGAACACCGATCTCGCGGGTGCGCTCAAAGGCGGCCATCAACTGGATGTTCAAGATGCCAATGCTGGCGATAAAGATCACGATGAGCCCAAAGACACTGGTGAAGGCCAGTTTGGTGGCGATTGTCTCCTGAATCTCCGGCCTGAGCGTGTCCCAGGAATCGATCTCGTAGCCGGAGAGTGCGGCTTGCAGAGCCGAAATCACAGCTTTCTCCTGACCCACCTTCTGTAACGATATGCTCACCTCGGTGACCTCGTCGCGAAGATTGTACAGGCTCTGCGCCTCGGGAACCGTGATAAAGACCGTTCCCTTTTCCGCCTCGGCCATTCCCAGGTCGTAGACACCCACGATGGTCATAGTACGCTGGCGCATCTCTTCGTGTTTGCTGCGCCCTAGTAGCTTGATCCGGTCGCCCGCGGACACATTCAGCAGATCAGCCAGACCCTGCCCAATGACGATGGCGTCCCCGTCGTCATTCTGTAGGAAGCGCCCCTGGCTGATGTTCTCGGCCTGGATGCTGAGCGGCGCCTCGATGGATGGCTCAATGCCGGTGATGACTACCGGAAAGGCGCCTTCCCGGCTGCCGACAATGCCTACGGTGTTGATCCGTTTGGCTGCGGCGACCACCTCTGGCTGGGCGGCAGCCGCCTGTACCACGGCGTCGGCGTTATCCAGGGGAATCAGCGGCAGCCGGTTGGCCTTGTCGCGAAAGCCGGGAGCGTGCGCCTGGATGTTGCCCCCATACAGCCGCACCGAGTTGCCAAAGATGGCCTGGTCTGAACCCTTGAGAAATCCGTCAAAGAAGAGCAGCAAAATCAGGCCCAGTACAATGGCCACCATGGCGATGGTGGTGCGGCGCCAGTTGCGCCACGAGTTCCGCCACGCTAATTTCAGGTATGTGCCCATGTCTCGTATCTCCTAACCTTCTCTCGGTCAATTCCCGCCCTCAAACCAGGCGGCAATCGCCTGGGCGTCAACGAAAGCGAGCGAGCCCCTTGGTGCACTGAGCACCCGTTCGATGGCTGTTTCGACGGCGGCGTAGTGGTGTTGTACGAGGGCAATGGGCTCTTGATAGTAGCCAGGGTTCAGCAAGATATCGTAGAGTGGGTCAGCAAGGCTCTGCATAATTGAAAGCGTGATCCCGGCCGATTCCTCCACAAACTCCGTCTCAAAAACCCCTTCCTCCACGCCCTGGGCGATGATCCTGGCAAACTCTGGCGACAATAGTTGCACCGCCCTTGCCTGCATCTTGTATCGCAGTATCAGGTTCTCGTCCATGTGCATCACGTGCAGCATCACCAGCAGCTCGGCCTTGCGTTCCGCCTTCCATGCGGCCACCACCTGAAATGCCCGGGCCCATTTTTCCAGGACCGACAGCGTCTCGTCAGCCACAATCTCATGCAGCAGCATTATCGATTGACTGATCACCTCGTCGACCATCGTCTCCAGAATGGCCAGCTTGGAGTCAAAGTAGTAGTAGAACGTGCCTTTGGCCACGCCCAACTCAGCAACGATGTCGCCAACGGTGGTGCGTTCATACCCCTTTGAGTAGAACAACCTTTGCGCACAGGCGATCAGTTCGTGGCGCCGTTCATCCGGATCCTTTGTGATTCGTGCCATAGTAGTCCGACACCCGTACCTTTTCAATCGACTGGGGAAAGATGGTGTGTGTGGGGGCGGCAAATCTGCCCGCACACACCGCGCCCCCGCTCACTATAAGATACTGACACCCAACGATATGGTCATCAGGCGATGATGCGATTGTCTGCCAGGTCCAACAAACACAATTCCATTTGACTGACGGTCAGTCAGGGATTTGGCGATTATAAGTCATCTTGTCCGCGTTGTCAAGCTCGTACTTGACATGTTCCAGGGTTGTTGCAAAGTCGTCGTCGCTAGCGCCAGCGAAGCGGTACCCTGTCAAGGGAGAACTCGGCAACCCTGTGATAGGCTCTACAAGGCGACGAACCAGGCTCACAGGCTTTACCGCAAGTACCCTTTCGGTCCCAAAGGCGGAGTTGGTGTATGGTACCGCTTGTGTTATAATCTAGGGCAATCTTGGTTGTGCGGAGCAGGTGAATGAACCCAATAAACCCGATACTCTTCCAACTGGGGCCTTTTGAGGTGCGCTGGTACGGCATCCTGATCATGACTGGCGTGGGCCTCGGTGCGTACTTTGCCACGCGGCTGGCCCGCAAGCGCGGGCTCGATCCTGACCACATCTGGAATGCGCTGATCCTGGCGGTGATATTGGCCATCATCGGAGCTCGGATCTATCACGTCTTTTCGGTCCCGGAAGGCTGCACGCCAGAGACGCCCTGCGGCTGGTATTGGTACCGGGAACATCCGATCGATGCCATCGCCTTCTGGAAGGGTGGATTCCAGGGCCTGGGCATCTATGGGGCTGTTGTGGGTGGCATCCTCGGGGTGGTGATCTATTCTCTGTGGAACAAGCTGAATCCGCTGGTCTGGCTGGACATGGGGGCCGTTGGTCTGGCGTTTGGCCAGTTCGTGGGCCGTTGGGGCAACTTTATCAACCAGGAGCTGTACGGCCCCCCCACCGGCTCTGAGTGGTTCGGGATCAAACTGAATCGCGATTTTCCGCACCAGCCACCGCCCGATGGTCGTTACGATCTGCGCTACCACCCAACCTTTCTCTACGAATCACTTTGGTGCCTATTGGTCTTTATCGTCCTGTATAACGTCCATGCCCGGCTGCCGGACAAGCTGCGCGATGGCGACGTGCTCCTGGGGTACATCATTCTCTATCCCTTGGGACGTTTCTTTATCGAATTCTTCCGGCCTGATGCATGGACGATGGGCAGGCTGGCAACCGCTCAGTGGATCGCCATCCTTTGCGTGGTGGGCGGTTCGATCACCCTTGTGCTGCGTCACATCTTTTGGGATCGGGACAAGACGGCTGAGACCGAGACGGCCGAAGTTGCACCTGAGGCAGCGTCGGCAGAATAGCCAGGGACCCAGGTCCGGAGCCCCTTTCGGCTCCAGGTTCATGAACCTACCCATCAGCTTGATAGGTAGCCCCACAAATACAATCGCCCCCCGTCTCCCCCGGGACGAAGGGCGATTGCAGCATGGAGGCCCAGAGTTGCCCCTGAGCGCGCCGGATGCGGGCAATTATGCCTGGGACTGGTAGCGATCAATCTGGTCGGCGACCCACCTATAGCGGAACGGACGTCCGCTGTAGGTCTCTACAGCAGCGTAGCAACCATAGATCACCTGGGCGATTGGCAGGGCCACGATTGCGACACCCCACAGGAGAGTCACGATCGCCATCACCGGCAGCAAGAGCAGGCCAACCAGCAGAACGACCAGCACAGCGCTCACTGTCCAGCCAACAGCGACCAGGATCGCACCGACAACTACCAGGGCTAGCAAGGCAAGAATGCCCGCTAGCTGGAAGATGGTCGCCTGCCGCGCTTGTTCCTCCACGTACTCGGATTTGTCGCGAAAGACGTACCAGATGATGGCGGGTACGATCGGTCCCAGAATGGCCGCGATCCCGCCAGTGCTTATCCCCAGCAGCAAGGTCAGCAAGATGCTGGCGTGGGCCAGAGCTGCCCAGTTCATCTCTTCGCGGGTCAGACCGAGATGAGGTGTGGGCGCCACCACGGCGACCGATCTGTCCTCTTGTTCCTGCGCCAATACCTTGGTCTCGGCCTGCCTGGGACGGGGCTTGGGCGCTCCGCCCTCTTCAAGCTTGCGGGTCACGGCCGGAGACTTGCCTGCTGCCTCTTGGATCTCAACCTCTTCAGACATTGAACCTACCTCCTGATATTCCCCTTTCCTGCCCTGGTCTCTCTTTGGTCCTCGTAACCGGAACAGGATCACGATGCTTTGTCTTTCTTTCGCTCCCCTATACGTCGATTTTCGGTCAGGGTTGCAGAGCGAACCAGCGGTGACACGGCGACCGCTCCAAGGCAATTCATCATAGTTCTTTTGGTGAAATGTGGACAGAACGCACATTTTAGAGTATAATAGCCATATTCACCCGGATACCTTGGGGGATAGGGAGGCAGAATGGCGAAACACAAAACCAGGGTAGGGCTTCATGCTCGCAATGCTGTGCTCTTTCCAGAGCACGACTACGAGCTGGTCCGGTATGCGCGAATTGAGACCCTCAAGACCATGTCCTTCACCAGAGCCAGCGTGTACCACAGGCTGCGCCAGGAGCATCCCGATCTCGAGTTCATCGTCCGGCTGTACGACGACCGGCTCCGACGCGATTCTCGGCCAAGCCCCGGCCAGTTCGTCGCCAGAATGCGCCCCCTCATCCGCCGGCTAAAACCTTATGCCTCCAAGTTTGAGATCCACAACGAACCGAACCACGTGGCCGGTATCGAAGGTTGGGGACCCAGCGACGATAACGCCCACTCCTTCCGGGTCTGGTATCTGAAGGTGCTCTCGGCACTGAAGGCCGAGTTTCCCTGGGCCGAGTTCGGTTTTCCCGGACTGGCACTGAACCATCCCCACCGTGATCTGGCCTGGCTGAACATCTGCCGAGACGCGATCCAGGCTTCGGATTGGCTAGGGTGTCACTGTTATTGGCAGTGGGGCAACATGCTGAGTGACCACTGGGGCCTGCGGTTCAAGCTCTATCACCGGCGTTTTCCAGACAAGCGAATCGAGATCACGGAGTTTGGCAACTCTACTCCCCGCATTTCCCACGACGAAATTGCGAGACAGTACGTGCGCTATTACCACGAAGTGAAGAAATACCCATACCTGGGATCGGCCAACAGCTTTATTGCTTCCTCTCCCGATCCGGCCTGGGCCCAGTTTGTCTGGATGAAAGAAGGTGGAGAAATGTTACCTGTAGCCCGTGGCGTGCGCAACATGGATCGCAGCCCGGTAGAGATCGCACCACCCCCAAAAGCGCCCCAGCCGAAGCCGGTCCCAGAACCCACAGCCCCTGCAAAACGCACTTTCTCCCAGACGGGCAAGACGGTGCGGGGCAGATTTCTCCAGTTCTTTGAGGAGTATGGATTAGACCTCTGTGGCTACCCCATCACCGATCAGTTCCGGGAAGAGGGCGTTGAATCACAGTACTTCCAGCGACTGGCTCTGGAAGAGCCCAAGGCGAGTCAAATCAAGCTCAAACTCGTGGGAAGTGAGGCTTGGACCTCGCGGACCAAGATCGCCGATCTGGAGGAACAGGTTCGAAAACTGGAACAGATGCTCCTCGCTGTGAGCCCAAGTATGCCGCCCACTGAGGACATTGTGGAGGCACTACCGATCCATGCTTCCCATCGGTATGAGTCGCGCCCGTTGACCGATATCCACCAGATCGTTATCCACCACGGCGCGGCCAAACCAGCTATCACGCCAATGGATGTGGCCGAATACCAGGTCAATGAACAGGACAAACCAGGGATCATCTACCACTTTTACATCGCCACCGACGGGACGGTCTATCAGACCAACCGCCTGGAGACGATATCGGACCATGCCTTCGGCCGAAATCGGAGCAGTGTTGGCATCTGCTTCCAGGGAAACAGTTCCCGATCGATCCCGACGGATGCCCAGCTCGAGGCAGGTGGGGAGCTGTGCGCCTGGCTTGTCGGTACTTTGCACCTGCCCACCGAAGCGATCGTGGGGCTGGGCGAGCTGGCCAACAACCACGCACCGGGCGCGCAGTGGCTTGGCGTCCAGCGCTGGAAGAAGAGACTTTTGGAACAGGTTGAAGCCGCCCTGGAAGCCAGCGGCGCCAACCAGGCTGTACTCATTGCGTCGTTGCGGGAGCTGATCAGGGATTTGCAGGACCGGATCGTGGAGCTCGAGCAGGAATCCTCACTGCCATCCTTCTCACTGGCGACGGAACAGGAAGTGGCCAAAGTCAGCAAGCCGACCATCCAGGATCTCACCGCCGAGCTGACCAAGCACGAAACCAAAAAGTACGAAACGCGGCCTCTGAGCAGAATTCGAAACCTGATCATCCATCACAGCGCTGTCCCGGCAAAGGTCGGCCCCAAGCGCATCGCAGCCTACCACGTCAAGAAGCAAGACTGGCCCGGCATAGGCTATCACTTTTTGGTCGGCGAGGATGGAACCCTCTACCAGGGCAACGCGGTGGAGACCAAGTCCTACCACGCTGTCAGGGCCAACCCCTACGGAGTGGGGATCTGCTTCTTGGGCAACTTTACGAAGCAGGTGCCGCCACCGGCGCAACTCCGGGCGGGAGCTCACCTGGTCGCCTGGCTGATGCAGGAACTCGGTGTCGGGTTGGAGGGGGTCAAAGGACACAAGGAGTTCATGAAAACGGGGTGCCCGGGCGAACAATGGCTCAAAGGGAAAAAGTGGAAGCAGATGCTGCACCGCGAGATCGGTCTGGTGCAGCAGGAGGCGACCCAACCCAGCCCAGTCCCCCCTGCGGACGGGAAGCTGCTCCAGCACTACATGCTCTTCTGGGCGCGGGATGATGCCTGGGCCGAGGCGGATTGGCTCAGCGCCCGGCAGTACATCGGTGCTTTCCGACCGACGGTCGGTTTTTTAGCTAGCGATGCCGCTCTGGCGGCATACGTTACCATCGTTGGCGGCCCCTTGGGCGTGTCCAAGCAAGCGGAAGATGAACTTGTGGCGGCTGGCTGCAAGGTGGACCGTATCGCCGGCAAAGACGAAGAGGAAACCAAAGGCATTCTAGACGAGTTGGCCCAAAAGGGCCAGCGATTCCAGAATCTGGAAGAATAGCCAGCCAAGTGAACCTGTGACTCAAATGAACTCCTCTCTCTACCAGGTTGCCTTGCCCGTCTTTGAGGGACCTCTAGACCTGCTGTTGCACCTCATCGAGCGGGAGGAATTGGACATTACCCAGGTCTCGCTGGCCCAGATCACCAACCAGTACCTCGAGTATCTGGCCCAGATCAGCGAGCGCGATCCTGACAGTCTAGCCGATTTCTTGGTGGTGGCCGCCAAGCTGTTGCTCATCAAGTCTCGGGTTCTGCTACCCCAGCCACCTGCACCGCCAGCAGCGGACGAGGAAGACATCGGAGAGGACCTGGTCCGGCAGCTCATCGAATACAAAAAGTTCAAGGAGGCTGCCCGCTGGCTGAAGGATCTTGACGAGCAAGGGCTGAGTTCCTACATCCGTATGGCGGGGATCCCTACGCTGGAACGGACGGTGGATCTGGGCGAGGTTACCCTGGACGATCTGCTGGCGGCGGTACGCGATGTGCTGGCTATGAAACCAGTCGCGCCCTCGGTGAACGGCGCCGTCTCACCCATCATCATCACTATCGCCGACCAGATTTCCCTCATCGAGCGACGGACAGCTCGTGGCCGCCCCGTCAGTTTCCGCCGCCTGCTCGAGGAAGCCTCAAGCCGTTTGGAGGTCATTGTCACGCTGCTGGCACTGCTGGAAATGGTCAAGCAACTCCGCGTGACGATGCAGCAAGACCAGCTTTTCGGCGACATCCAGATCGTCAGAAGGGGCAACGGGCAAGCGGAGACTGCAGCCGGTCCTGCTGCCAATGAGACAGGGTCACCGGCAAGCGCTGAGCAAGCTCCCCAAGCCAACTGAGGTGACCGTCAGGCTTCCGATCGGCGCCGCTGCCACCAGACCCACAACCCCAGTGCCAACGCTGCTCCCAGCGCATCGAATAGCAGATCCCACGGATCGGCGTGGCGACCCGGCACAAAGGCCTGGTGGAACTCATCGAACAGGGCATAGATCATGGTCAGCGCAAAGGCGAGCAGCAAGCCATGGCGGTGCCGGCCCAGTGCTCGCGCCCACAGCACAGCCAGCACTCCGAACAGGAAGGCATGCGCCGTGGCACTGAGGAGTAGATCTACCCAATGGGTGTCGGTCTGGGGCAGATCCGGCTGAGCTGACAGATAGAAGATGAGGCCCATCCAGGCCGCTAACGGTAGCCAGAGGTAGAGTAGAGGACGCTCACGCAACCAGTTCAAGGTTGTCATCGAGCTCCTCGGTTCGCCAGCGCAACCTGATAGGCCCGCTCCACCTCACCAGCGCGGGCGTCCCAGTCAAACTGCTCCCAGATGCGCCGCTGCGCGTTGCGCCCCAACTCTTCCGCCCGTGCCCGGTCGGAGAGCACGACCAGCAGTGCCTGGGCCAGATCGCCCGGGTCGCCCGGCTCGGCCAGCAGTCCAGAGCGCCCATGCTCGATATACTCCAGATTCTGCCCCAAGCGGCTGGTGACCACGGCCTTGCCCATGGCCATGGCCAGGACCACTTTGCCAGCGCACTTGCTGCGATTGATTAGCGTGTCGCGGTAGGGGTTCACTGCGACGTCAGCAGCAGCCACGTAGAGATGCGCCTGATCACGCTCGATCCAGCCAGGAAAGATCACGCGATCGCCCAGACTCAGGTGATGAGCTTGACGCTGCAGGTCAGGTAGGCCGTCCCCCACACCGGCGATGACCAGTCGCGCTGCAGGTAGCTGGTCACCGATCTGGGCCAGTGCTTCCAGCGCCAGATCCAGGTCCGTGCCGTGAGGGATATGTCCCAGGTAGAGGGCAAAGGGGGCATCTCCCACCCCCAATCGGGCACGGACTGCCGCCCTCTCCTCCTCACTCACCTGCATTTGCTTTCGCAAGCGGGCGTCGGGTCCGTTGGGCAGATAGATGACCCGCGCCGGATCGACGCCAAAGCCCCACACCTGCGTCTGGAGCGTGCGACTGACCACTGTCACTGCATCGGCATGCCGGGCTAGCCAACGTTCCTGCCAATCAAAAAAGCGTTTCCAAAGCGCAGGATAGGGATTCACATCGCTCCAGCCCCCGGTCCCCTCCCAATCGTCGGTATCCAGTGCTAGCGGCTGGCGCGAAAACCAGCGCAGGTAGACGCCGGTCAGCCCACTGTAGCCCACAGGCTTGAAGACATGGATCACGTCGGGCTCAAGTTGGACCGCCCGGCGAGCCATGCGCGCCGGCACAACGAGCTGATGCCAGGCATCATTCCGGCGCAGAACCATGTTCTCCAGCCGGACACCATCCTCCTCCCAGACACGGCCCGAGTCGGCAAGGTTGTCGTAGGGGGGCATCAGGACAGTGACCCGGTGACTGCGCTCGACCAGGGCGCGGGCGATAAGAAACACACGGGCGCTAACCGTGCCCTTGGGCGTGAAAGCAAAGGGGCCGACCATGACGACGTTTAGCTTACGAT
>JASFHU010000027.1:0-15425 GCA_050123055.1 Anaerolineae bacterium | reverse complement strand
GCAAACTGAACTTCCAGTTGCCGATCTCACGGAAGGCCAAGGCGGTCTCCTCCAGGAAGCCCAGCCGCATGGCCAGCCCGCTGGCGATGGACATGCACAAGAGCCCATGGGCCACGCGCTGGCCAAACACCCCCTGTTGGGCCACGTGGGCATCGGTGTGGATCGCGTTCCAGTCACCGCTCAGAGCAGCAAAGGCTACCACATCCGCCTCGGTCACCGTCCGCCCCACGCTGGTGATCGAGTGACCAACCTCAAACTCCTCAAAGAACAGCCCCTTGGGGGCCACCAACTCCCTCTTTGCCGTCATTCCGTCTCCTCCTTGCACTGCTGATTCTCCGACGAAGGACTGACCTGGTGTACCCGGTATCCAATCTCCGGCCTGCTACGCCCCACCGCTGACCAGCGGGCCATAGGTGTCCGGTCGCCGGTCGCGCAGAAAGGGCATGTCCCGGCGGGCTTGCTCGACAAGGTCCAGATCGAGGTCCACGAGCAGCAAGGCCACGTCATCTTCCGGGGCGCGGACCAGCACCCGGCCGTAGGGGTCCACCGCAAAGCTGCATCCAAAGAAGGTCAGGGTATCGTCTACACCGGCGCGGTTGGCCACAGCGATGAATACCCCATTGGCGACGGCTGCCGCCTGCATCTCGATCTCCCACACGGCGCGGAATTGGGCCTCCAGGCTGGCCGTGGCTGTGGGCACGACGATCACCTCTGCCCCGCCCAGCGCAAGCGCCCGCATGCCCTCTGGAAAGTGCCGGTCGTAGCAGATGGCGACCCCGATGCGGAGCGGTCCGGTCTGAGCTGTCCCCACGTCAAAGACTGGGTAGCCGCTGTCGCCTTCCCAGTAGTAGTACCGCTCGTTGTAGCCGGGCCCCTCCAGGATATGGGTCATGCGCTGCTTGCCCAGATAGTCGCCGTCCGGGCCGAACGCCGGCGAGCAGTCATAGTAACGTCCTGGCGCCGCCCGCTCAAAGACATTGATCACCGTCGCCAGGCCCAGGCTGGCTGCCTGCTCCTGAAAACGGTCGGTCAGCGGCCCCGGCACCGGCACGCCCCAGTCAAAGAACCGCTTCTCAGCCCGATACTGGGGGAAAAAGGGATCCAGGCTCATCTCGGGGAAGACGATGAGCTGTGCCCCCGCTTGCGCCGCATCCTCCATCATGCGCAGCGCCTTGGTTACATTGTCCTCTCGATGGGGCCCCACGGCCACCTGGGCCAGGGCCACGCGCAGTGTCCGTCCCATCCATCCCCCCTACAGAAAAGGCAGCGAAACCGGGATATCCTGGTCCTACTTTCGTATCCTGCGGAGCTCAAAGACCACCGGGTTCCAGGCATCAGGGCAGGCATGTGTGGCCACGTCATCTTCCTCTGCCCAGGGAAATTCCGCACCATAGCGCATGGCAAACACCTTGGGCAGAAAGCTGTACAAGGCGTGAATGCATACCTTGCCCTGCACCGTCTGGCCGTTAAATACTACCTCATCACCCACCTGATGACCGGCGGCGCAATGACCCTCCTGCTTGATCACCCGGGCGGTGATGGTGTACCCTTCGTCGGTAAAGGCTGAATGCTCGGTCATGGTTCCTTTCCTTTCTGGAACCGGCTATTGCCGGCTACCTTGAGAATATCCCGGGCAAGTCCGGGACTCCGGAGAACTCAACTTGCCGAGGATTCTCCCCGTTAAGGATTCCCCTGGGCATGGGCTCTACTCGTCATCTGTGTCTGGCTGTACCAGGGTGAACACGCGAAAGCTCTCAGCGTAGTCCAGCCCCTTGTCCTTGCCGGTTTCGGCATTCCACCCCTTGATCCGCTCCGTGGGATCCCAGTCCCCCATCTGGCTGGCATGCTTTTTGAGGGCCTCGATCTTTTGATCGATGGTCTCGCTAACGTCTATCCATTCGTTGGGCTCACCGTTGCCATAGACATAGACCCGGTGCACCTTGTGCGGCTCGCCGGTCTCGGGCCACAAGAGCGGCATTTGGGCCGCGGGAGCCACTGCATCGAGGGCTGCCTGCCCAGCAGCACGATGGTCAGGGTGGTTGATGTAGCGATCACCGGAAAAGAACCGGGTCGGATCCGCAGTCAGCACCACCTCCGGCTTGTACTGGCGGATGACGCGCACCAGGTCGCGCCGCAGTTCCAGCGTGGGCTGCAACTGGCCGTCGTCGTAGCCCAGGAACACCACATTGCTCACGCCCAGCGTTGCACAGGCGGCTCGCTGCTCGGTGCGACGGATCTCGGCCAGCTTAGCGCGGGTCATGCCCGGTTCGTGCGAGCCGGCGTTGCCGTCAGTGCACAATACGTAGGTAACCCGACAGCCGGCCCTGGTCCAAAGCGCCACCGTACCAGCCATGGTGAATTCGGCGTCGTCGGGGTGGGCCACGATCACCATGGCCGACTCGGGGATGCCATTCTCTGTCATACTTGCTCAACTCCCTCCCGGAAAAAAGGCCGTCACCAGCCCTCGGACTCAGCAATCGAGAGACGCAAACATCAGGGTACGCCCCGTCTCCTTGAACCCACGCCGGTCATAGTACTCGATCAGATTGTGGGTCGCCTGTCCTTCGCGTGTCACCACGACCGAGAGCAGGGTACAACCTCGCGTTCGACACCAATCCTTGACCGATGCGATCAATGCCTCCCCCACGCCAGAGCGGCGCGCCTCGGGCAGGACGTACAGATCTTCGAGTTCGGCAGAAAGGCCCAACTCGATCCCGCTTGAAGTCGTTACCGTGGCCACCCCTACCGCCTCGTGGCCGATCCAGGCTAGAAGGACGGCACTATCATCGTCTTTGAGCATCCTGGCAAGGCGGGTGCGCATCTGTGCCGGCGGAATCTGGAATCCTTCCTCGGCAAAGAAGCACTCCAGCAAGGACAGAGCAGGCTCCAGATCGACTATCGTCGCCTGTCGAGGCGTCACCATACGTTGAAAAATCCCTTCCCTCGATCTCCTTGTGCCCACAGGCAGACATTTTACACCAACTGGCCCGATTTCGAAAATCGGCGTATCGCCAGCTCCCTGTTTGCCCCGAACCTCGCTTTGGGCTATAATCGCCTCACAGCGAGACAGCAGCGCTCGCCCACAGTCTGGAAACTGGCATGGATCTGGAAAAGCTTCTCGAACAGCTCAAGAGCGATAGGCAAATGGCGCAGCGGATCACCCACTGGCGCCATCTGCCGACGCAGCCGGCCCGCTTTACCGACTATCCAGCCGGGCTCGATCCACGCCTGGCAGATACCCTCCACAAACGCGGTATCGAGCGCCCCTACACCCACCAGGCCGCGGCCGTCGAGGCAGCGCTGGGGGGCAAGAACGTCACGGTCGTCACGCCCACAGCCAGTGGCAAGACCCTGTGCTACAACCTGCCGGTCCTCAACGCGCTCCTGAGGGATAGCTCCGCACGCGCCCTCTACCTCTTCCCTACCAAGGCCCTGGCCCAGGACCAGTTAGCAGAGTTGCGGGCGCTGGAGGCAGCCCTGGGCGGGGGACTGGAGGCGCAGACCTACGATGGCGACACGCCCCAGTCGGCCCGCCCCAAGATCCGCAAGACAGGCCGCATCATCATCACCAATCCCGATATGCTCCACGCCGGCATCCTGCCGCACCACACCCGCTGGGCACGCTTTTTCCAGGGGCTGCGAACCATCGTTCTGGACGAGATCCACACCTACCGGGGCGTTTTTGGCAGCCACGTGGCCAACCTCCTCCGCCGGTTGAAGCGAATCTGCGCCTTTTACGGGGCCAACCCCCAGTTTATCTGCGCCTCGGCGACCATCGCCAACCCGCTGGACCTGGCCGAGCGGCTGGTTGAAGAGCCATTCGTGCTGATCGACGCGGAGCAGGATGGCTCACCTCGAGGAGAGAAGCACTTTTTGTTCTACAACCCGCCGCTGGTGGACCGCGCCCTGGGCATCCGGCGTAGCGCAGTCAGTGACGTGCGGCTCCTGGCCGAGCGCTTTCTGGAGGCCCGCATCCAGATCATCGTCTTTGCCCGCGCCCGGCTGACCACCGAGGTACTGCTGACCTACCTGCGCGACTCTGCGCTGCGGGACGGTCTGCCCGTCGAAAAGGTACAGGGCTACCGGGGCGGCTATCTGCCGACTGAGCGGCGCAAGATCGAGCTAGGCCTGCGCCAGCGCGAGGTACTGGGCGTGGTGGCCACCAACGCCCTGGAACTGGGCATCAACATCGGCCATCTGGATGCCTGCATCATGACCGGCTATCCCGGCACCATCGCCTCAACCTGGCAGCAGGCCGGGCGGGCAGGCCGCCGAGCCGACACCTCTGCGGCGGTGCTCGTGGCCGGGGCCTCGCCCCTCGACCAGTACATCGTCAACCACCCCGAATACTTTTTCGGGCGCTCTCCCGAACAGGCTCTCCTGAATCCTGACAACCTGGCTATCGCCGTCAACCACCTCCGCTGCGCGGCTTTCGAGCTGCCCTTTGCCCGGGACGAGTCCTTTGGCCAGTTTCCCCATACCCAGGAGGTCCTGGCCTACCTGGAGGAAGAGGAATCCCTGCGATTCAGTGGCCAGCAGTGGCACTATACGGAGCGCGGCTACCCGGCCGAAGCGGTCAGCCTTCGCACCGCCGAGATGGATAACTTTAGCATCGTAGATGTGGCCCAGGAGGATGAGGGTGATGGTGAACCGGCCCGTGTGATCGGTACGGTGGATCGCCAGAGCGCTCCCTTCCTCATTCATGAAGGGGCCATCTACCTCCACGGTGGAGACTCGTACCAGGTCAGGAGTCTGGACTGGGAAGGACGTCGCGCCGAGGTGGAGCGGGTCGAGGCCGGCTACTATACGCAAGCCAGCCAGTCGGTCAGCGTTCAGGTGACTGAGGTTGAAGAGCAAGAGGAGGATCGGGCAACCTTGAAAGCCTCCGGTGAGGTGCGGATTACGTCCAAGGCCACCTCATACAAGAAGGTACGGCTCTACACCCACGAGATCCTGGGCTGGGGCGAGATCTCGCCCGAAAGCGTCCCCGAGCAAGAGATGGAGACCACTGCCTATTGGTTCAGCATCCTACCCGAAACCTCGGCCCGGCTGGAACAGGAGGGTTTGCTGAACATGGCCCGCAGCGATCGGGGACCCAATTGGGAGGAACAGCGGAACCGGGCCCGGGCCCGGGACGGCCACCGCTGCCGCCACTGTGGCGCTCCTGAGCGCCCCGGGCGGGCGCATCACGTGCACCACATCCAGCCCTTCCGCACTTTTGGTTACGTACGGGGCAAGAACGACCAGTACCTGGAGGCCAATCGCCTGGAGAATCTGGTGACGCTTTGCACTTCCTGCCACCGGCGGGTGGAGGCAGACCTGATGGTGAGAGGCACACTGAGCGGGCTGGCACACGTGGTGCGCCACATCGCGCCCCTCTACCTGATGAGCGCACCCCGCGACGTTGGCGTGGTGAGCGAGGTCAAGTCATCCTTCACCAAGCAACCAACCATCACCATCTATGACAATGCGCCAGGCGGGCTGGGTTTTAGCCAGAGCCTATACGAGCTTCACGGTACGCTCCTTGCGGCCGCCGGCGAACTTTTACGCGCCTGCCGCTGCCGGCGTGGCTGCCCCTCCTGCGTCGGCCCCGTGACCGAGGTGGGAGACAATGCGAAGAGCAATTGCCTGCGGCTACTGGATCTACTGCTGGAAGCGGACCCCTTAGCTGCCGGGGCCGAGTAGGGACAAAGGGGCCAGATCGCGACTGTTGCTCGTCGCAGTCTGGCCCCCTCCTGTGCTCTAGTCAATCATTACGGCTTGGGCGTGGGTGTCGCCAAGGGAATGACGGTCACCTGCGGACGCAGCGTCGGCGTCTGCTCGGGCACGGGCTCCAGCGGGGAGTTCCCTCGTTCCAGCCCCTCGGCGCCGCGGAGCAAGTCTCGCAGCCCATCGAGGAAGGCGTCAAAGCGCTCGGCCGCCTGTTGGACGGTCTCGATCTGTCGGCTGAGGCCGGCGAGCTGCTCTTCCACGTTGTTGAGCCGGTTTGCCAGCCTACTCACCTGGTCAGCCATACCACCCAAATCCTCGCTGAGATTTGTGAACTCTTGCCGGAGGGCGCCCATCGCCTCGTTCATCGAGGCCACCTGGTCCTGCGTGGCTTCCAGGTCGGCCGCCAGCTCGTCCAGATCGGCTGCCAATTGATCCAGGCCAGCCGCCAGTTGCTCGACATCGGCTTCGACCCCGGTCAGCCGGGAGTCCAGCGCTTGTATGGCCTGCAGGCGCCCTTCTGCATCCCCCAGCCTGGCGTTGAGCGCACCAACCTCATCTTCCAGTTGCACGACCTCGGACTGTACCACGCGCACGGCAGCCGTGTGAAAGTCCAGGGTACCATTCACCGCATAGAGGGCCGCCAGGGCCAGGCAGGCGCCCAAGATGGCACTCAGGAAGCCGACGAACAGGATACGCCCCCAGCCGGCACGCGCCTGCACCACTTCGACCAGCGGCGGCTCAGCACCAGGTGGAGATTTTTCGACGGCTTCTTCCGCCTCAGGCTCTGGCTCAAGTGCGGCAGCCTCCTCAAGCTCGGCCCCAACGATCTCGGGCTCCAGCCCCAACTCCTCGTCGGTCCCGGCGGCCTCCATGTCGATCTCGTCCATCGAGGCCGCGATCTCCTCGGCCGTCTCGGGTTCGATTTCTTCCACCGCAGCCTCGATCTCCTCGGACACCGGCTCGACGGGCTCAGCTTCGAAGGCAGGGGCCGGCTCAACAGGGCTGGCAGTCAGTTGATCGGCCAGGCGATCATAGAGCGATTCGGAGACGCCAGGCACTGCGACGACATCTGCTGGCTCCTGAAACGGCTGAACCTCAAGGCGATAGTTCACGATGCGGGCTGCCAGCGACTGTCCAATGCCGGGCAGTGTTTGTAGTTCTTCCTCCGAAGCAGTGTTCAGATCGACCTTGGCCGCCTCCTGCACTGCTTCTAGCTCAGCGTCAATCGCCTCCGCTTCCGGAGGCGCCTCGACCTCGGATTCTACTGACTCAGAAGCCGTCTCTGATTCGGATAGGGGTTCCCCTACCAATTCTTCGGCGGGTTCTACCGCCTCGGGTAATTCTTCTGCATTCTGTTCCAACTCGTCAGTCTCACTCATCATGGCCTCCTCGCTACTACTCAAAGCTACTCTTGCATCACGGCCATCAGGGCCTCCAGTACCTGCTTCAAAGCATCCATTTCGCGGCCATAACAGGCCCAGTCACCAGTTTTCAGACAGTCCTCTGCGAGGCGATAGTGCATATCGGCGTTTCGAATCAAGTCGGCAACGTCTCCGTCCAGCTCTGGAGGGGCAGGCTCGGTTGCCCCTGGCTGCTCTGGCTGCTCTGCGACTGGCCCAGTCCCCATCACCTGTGCCAGCGCCTCAGCCAACGACTCTTCCATGGCAATGCGATTGCCATAGGCAACGATCACCCGGCGCAACTCGGGAAGCTGGCTGGCTTCGGCTTCTAGGTAGATCGGCTCGACATACAAGATTGCGTCATCCAGTGGGATGACGAGCAGGTTGCCGCGGATCACCTGGCTGCCCCGCTGGTTCCACAGCGAAAGCTGCTGGCTGATGGTCGGATTCTGGTCGATCCTCGATTCGACCTGCATGGGCCCGTAGATCAGCTTTTGCTTGGGAAACTTGTAAACACCCAACTTGCCATAGTGCTCGCCATCGTTGCGGGCATAGAGCCAGGCGACCATATTCTGTTTGGTGGATGGGGTGTAGGGCAGCATCAAGACAAACTCGGGTTCCGCTCCGTCCGGCAGGCGCATGTTTACATAGTAGGGCTCCATGCGCACTCGCTCGCCGGTGACCACCTCCTCAGCCCAATTCCAAAGGTCCTCCTGGTTGTAAAAGACCTGCGGATCGGTCATGTGGAAGGTCTGGAACTTGGCCGCCTGGACACGGAACATCCCTTCCGGATAGCGCCAGTGGGCCACGAGGCCAGGCTCCATTTCCTCCACCGGCTGAAACAGATCGGGAAAGATGGATGCATAGGTCGCCAGCACCGGATCGTCGGGATCGATGGCGTAGAAGGTGAGCGTCCCATTATAGGCATCCATCGCTACTTTGACCGAATTGCGGATATAGTTGATCGAACCGATCCAGGTTCGGATCGGCTCCGAGTAGGGAATTCGATCGGTTGTGGTATAGGCATCAAGCAACCACACCAGCCGGCCGTCGAGAATGACAGGGTAGGGGTCGGGATCGTACTGCAAGAAAGGGGCGACCATCTGCACCCGCTCGTCAATCGCCCGGCGCCAGAGCAGGCGGCTCTCGGGCGTGATCGAGTCACTGAGCAAGACCTGGCTGCTCCCCAGCCGCAGGGCGTACGCTGCTCGCTTGAGGAACGAATCCAGGACTATGCCGCCTGTTCCCTCGTAGGTCGTATACACGTTCTGGTCGCCCGAGGGATAATCCAACTCCTGCTCCTCTGTATTGGCAATGACATAGTCGTTGGTCAATTCGCCATAATAGATCTCGGGCCGGGTCAAGGCGAGTTCCGGGAATTTCGATTGGGGTGGGATGTCGCGCACCCAGAGGTCGGGCAGACCCTCCTCCAAGACTTCGTTCACCGGACTGAGGACCACACCTGAGCCGTGGGTATAGACCAGATGGCGATTGACCCAGGTCTGGGCGGTCTGTGGCAGTTCGTCGTGGGCGATCTCTCGCGCCACCAGCGTCACCTGTCGGTAGTCATCTTGGAGCTGATAGCGATCTACGTCGACGTCGTTGAAGGCGTAGTAGAGCCGTATCTCCTGCAATTGGCCATAGGTGCGCAGCAAAGGCCGGTAGTCCCACAAGCGGATATTCCTCAGGGTGGATCCATAAGCCGTCAGGTCGAGGGGTACCGCCTCTTCGGTCACATCAAAGTTTGTCTCGACCACCTCGCCCAGGCCAAAGGCATCCCGTGTAAACTCGATAGTATGGGCGATGTACTCCCGCTCGCGTGTGAGCTCATTGGGGACTACGGTCAGGCGTTGGAGCAGGTTGGGATAGATGCTGCCACCCAGAAAGGCCACCACCAACCAGGCCCCAACGACAGCGAAGGGCAGCCAGCGCAATCGCACGAACATACCCGCCAGCAGAATGCCAGCACCCAGGGCGGCGAGCCCGGTCAGTAAGTGCATCACCGGCAACCGGGCGTGGACATCGGTATAGCTTGCCCCATAGGCCGCCCCGGTGGTCGAGTAGAGCAGATCGGGAATCCCGAGTTGGTAGCCCCAAGCGACCAAAGCCAGGGCGATGGCCCCTAACACCAAGAGGTGGCGCTCTGCAGGCCGCGAGAGACGCAGCCACGGTTGGCGCACGCCCACGATCTGTACCCGGTCCCTGAGCCGGTCGGCCGAAAAGCTGGCCAGGTAGACCAGTGCCGCGCCGGCCATCGACAGTAGCACCAGCCAAAGGAACCAACCCTGCAGGGCTCTGAGCCAGGGCAGACGAAAGACGTAGTAGCTCAGATCGCGACCCAGGATCGGGTCGGTCTGTCCAAAGGAGGCGGCATTGTAGAACTGCAACGCTATCATCCACAGGCTGCGTACTGGCAGCGCAAAGAGCAACCCCACCAGCACGGCCACCGCCGCCAGGATGCCATTGGCCACGCGGGCAGTCACCACACGGGTCGTCGGCTCTGCCGTGACCTGGTTCTGCGACATACGCTGCTTCAGCCAGGGCACCGTCATCTGGTCGCCTCCCGCGAGCCTGCGGGCTAGCCACCAGTTGGCGATCAGCACGCTGGTCGCTACCACCCAGGCGATCAGGAACAGCAACCACTCGCTGGCAATCCTCTTCCATAGTACCGACGCTACGCCCAGTGTTGCGAACCAGGTCAGATCGGTATACAGATCCAAGACAAAAAAGAGCAGGACAGCCAGTAGCGCCAATAGAACGAGGCCAATCGTACAGCCCTTATTCCTGAGCATCCACGTACCCTTTTGTATCCTCCATCGGCCGGGTATATCGCCAGATCAAGCGCTTCAATGCTCGTTCCATCTTGGGCGAGCGCGGAGCCCGCTCCCGACGGGCAAGCACCAGTCGTACAGTCTCAGCCATGCGCTCCTTCTTCCTAGCAGATTCCTCACTCACGCGCCCTCCCGGTCAGGCGTTCTAGCTCTCGCTCCACATCTACGCTCGATCGCTGGAAGCGAGGACTTGGCACCATGAGGTTTAGCTCGGCTATCTCCTTGTTGATCGCCTCCACATCCAACGCAAAGGCAGACACCGATTGCTCCCAGTTCGCCCGGACCCGGAGTCGCTCCGCCTCGGACCAACTATCGGATTGGTCCGCTAACTCGCGCAAGCGCATCTCGCGCCAATCCAGGCGACGGGCAAGAACTGCCCGAGCCCTCTCGAGCTTGCCCCGGAGGGCTTTGTCCAGCTCGATCCAGTCGGGGGCATAGCCGGCATCCCTCAGAACCTTGAAGGCCAACTCCTGATCCTTGGCGTATGGATTCGCCGCCAGGTCCAGGGGTCTGCCCTTGCCCGGCAGGTCATCGAACTCGCCCCGGTCCTGTGCCTCGCGGATCTGCTGATCTATCCAGCTTTCCCAGTCCCTCGAGCTTCTCCGTTCCTCCACCTTGACAGATCACCCCCGCCCAATGTCAAACTCGCCATCTCTGGGGCACCATCGATCAGATCACGTAGGGCCCACGCTATGGTTCTGCGATGAAGGTAGAAATGACGACTCCCGCGGCATCCTTTAGGGTTGCCACCTCGCCCGAGGCCCAAACCGCCTCCAGCTTGCCCCAATAAAAGTTGGCCGGCGGGTTGCCATCCTGGCCGATTCGCGTGTGCACCGTCACATTTCCACCGGACCACAACCGAAAGTTCGGAAAAACGTAAACATTGCCTTCTACATCATTCAGCATCCAGCCCTGCATATCGGCCAGACGTTCACCAAGGTTGGTGATGACCAACCTCTCCTGGTCCACCTGTCCCGCGGCGAGGATTTCGGTGATCTCGATCTGCAACTCGCCTGACGAGGGCAACGGCGTAGGCAGCGGCGTCGCCGTGGCGCCCATCTCTGCCGCGGCGGTGGCGGTCAGGTCGGCCGAGGGTGGCTCAAATGGGATCGGTGTGTCGGTCGGTGTGGGCGCGGGCGTGAACGTGCCTGTCGCCTGAGCCAATCCGCCCACCGGGATGATCAACTGCATCCCCACCTGCAAAAAGTTGGGGTTTTCGAGTTGATTGGCGGCAATGATGTTGTCTTCGGGCACGTCGTACTGGAAAGCCAGGCCCGAAATGGTGTCGCCCGCCTGGACGACGTGAACGATTACCTCAGGGGTGGGTGTCACGTCTACAGCCGGCTGCGAGGCCGCCGGGGCGTCTTGAGCAACCACGCCAGTCGGCGGGGCAGAAGTGGGTAGCACTTCGACCGGACGGTACACTAGCAGGGCCACAGCAACGCTGATCACAGCAGAGATCACGGCGTTCACGGCGATGATGAATACCACCTGCTTGCGCGTCATGCTCCTACCTCCACAGAACCCAGGCCAGCGAGGCTGCAACCAGCCCACCCACCAGTGAAGCCATCAGATTCACCAGGTCGTTGTTGAGCCAACCCCAACCGCGCAGCGGGCGAGCCGTCCGGCCGCAGTGATGGATCGAGCTCTCTGTTTCCTTGCCACAATATTCACAGTAATAGATACCCTGCACCGTCGCACCCAGCAGACTGTCGAAAAGAGACCCGGCCAATCCACCAACCACAGCCAGTAGCGTGTAAGAGATAGCCCTCAAGCTCCAACCACTGCCGCTCACCAGCGACACAATCTGTGCCAGCGCTGTCGCGATGGTGCCAATCAGCAGCGAACCCGCCACCGAAGCCCAGATTCCCAGTCTCGTCACGCCGCCCGAGGTACCTGGTACGACCACGTCTCCGGTGGTGATCAGCCGCGGCGGCACACGGCTGAGAACGCCCAATTCTGTGGCCCAAGTGTCGGCATTCACGGTAGCCATCACTCCCACAAAGGCGGCGAAGAGTAGCGGTTCTGGGTAGCGAGAAAAGACTATGGCCAGGATCGCCCCCAAGCCGCCATTGGCCAGCACCTGCCCGATGTCCCGACGGCTGCCCTTGGCGAACTTGACGGATACCGCCTCTTTATCGGCCCTGCGGTAGTGGGACAGCCAACTGGAAGAGACAAAAAAGGCAATGAGCAACAGGCCCCATACCCAGCCCCCCAGGCCAAAAATCAGTGTGCCGACCAGGATTGCACCGATCACGCCGCTGGTGGACAAGGCCTGGCGCCAGTAACCAAGCCCGCCCATCAGCGCACTCAGCATCAGACCCAAAAAGAACTGTTGAATGTTCATGGCACAATGCTGAAGGCTGCCAGCCAAAAGAGGGCCTGGACCGCTGCTGCCGCCCCCCACAGCAGATACGAACCGGCCCGCTCGCGCCGGTAAAGGAGCAGACCCAATCCCAGATTGGTACCTAGAATGATCAGACCGATGATGGGGAGGGCAAACAACTCTATCTTGGTGCCGATACGGTCCGGTTGCCCCATACTGTTAAAGTGCAACGGCAATTGAAAATCGAGCCCTGGAAAACGCAGGCAGAGATATCCAAACAGGCCAAGGTTGACCACCACTGCCGCTCCCAACAACACCCAGGCAGTTTGATCGGTCCACAGGGACCAGGTGAGCCAGCGAGCGCGGCGCACCGTCTGATCCAGCAGCCGGTTGGGACCCAGTTTCTGGCGCGACTCGAAAGCACTGACAAATCCATCGGGATCGTGAGGCGAGATAGCAAAAGCCTGTCCAGGGGTCACCAACAGCAATTGCTCCGCTAGAGGCCGGGTGGCCAGGAAACGGGTGCGCCCGATACCAGGTATCAATCCGTCACCTCGCTCGTGGCCAGGCCAGCGCAGTCCACGCCTACGGACAACGGTACCGCCGAACTCGTGCCCGGGCACAATTCGCTGGATGTGACGGATGGGTATGATCTGCTCCGCACCGAACCAATTCACGACAACGCCATTCCTGTCCAAGTGGTAGCGCAACGTCAGCCAGCTCGCCGTCTGGTAGAACAGAACCAAAAGCACCGGCACGCTAAAGAGCACGATGAGTCCCATCAGGAAGGTAAGAAAACTGATCTGTTGGGTACGAATGCCTTGGTTGATCAGTTCATTCAGGAGCCAAATATCGAGTGCCACAACGGGCCCGATGAGTAGAAGGCCCACAAGGCCTCCTACCGAAAACTTGGCACGCCAGGTCAAGAGTTGCTCTCCTCTACACGATCAGCCGACGTACACTGGCGTGCACCACTGCCGGTACTTGGGATTGTGGCCCCGCACGACGTCGAAGTACAGTTCCCGAAGGCGAACAACCACAGGCCCCATCCTCCCCGTGCCGATGGGCCGGTGTTCTACCCGGACGATGGATGCCACCTGCACACCAGTGCCGACCAAAAAGGCCTCGTCGCAGACATAGATCTCGCTGCGATCGATCGATCGCTCCACGGTCGACATGCCCATCTCATCCTGGGCCAGCGTGATGACCGTGTCGCGAGTGATGCCCTCCAGGATATTCGAGTTCACCGGAGGCGTGACCAGGGTCCCATCTCGCACCAGAAAAACGTTCTCGGCACTGCCTTCAGAGATATGCCCTTCGTGGTCCAACACCAAGGCTTCGTCGTAGCCACCAAGTATCGCGTCAGTCTTGGCCAAGGCCGAATTAATATACGCTCCTGTTATCTTGGCTCGAGCCGGCACAGCATTGTCATCCACCCGCCGCCAACTGGAGATACATACATGGGCGCCCTCTTCCTGCTCGAGATACCGGCCAAAGGGCACTGCAAACATGGCAAACCCGTCGCTCAGGTCGTGCAGTCGCACCCCAATGATCTCATCCTCCTTGTAGGCCAGAGGGCGGATGTAGACATCGCTGCGGTGGCCTTCGCGGCGCAGAAGCTCGAGTGTCATCTCACAAAGCTCATCCACACTGTAGGGCAGCCCGATGCGCAAGATACGGGCAGAGCGATGCATCCTCTTATAGTGCTCTCGTAGCCGGAAAACGTACAGTTGTCCCTCTTGCTCGTTCCAATAGGCGCGGATACCTTCAAAGCACCCGGTGCCATAATTGAACGCATGGGTCATGATGCTGACTTGGGCCTGTTCGATGGGAACGAACTGACCTTTGAAGAACGCGTACTTGGGCATGATTTCTCCTATATTGGGCTTTGACATCCGATTATACCTGCTTTCCCGCCAGTACGCAACTATCAGTACTCCAGCGAAAAGGGTAGTTCTCCATTAGGTAGGGCGTATGGGGCTGACCACCAGGTCGGCCGGGCATCCGATCGGGACCAGGAAACCGCGTGCAAAACCCTCAGACGTGGCTGACCACCGTCTGCAGTGGCTGGCGCGAGGTCTGCGTGACCGGTTCCCCCATTGGCCTGCCGATGGGCAAGATGGCAACTGGTCGGAGACGCGGATCGAGGGCAAGCTCACGGGCAGCTCGGCGCTCATCGAACGCACCAACCCAGCAGCCTCCAAAGCCGGCGGCTACTGCCGCCAGAAGGATGTGTTCTGCAGCAACAGCCGTGTCCTGGAGACAGTAAAGTTCGCGACCTCGCCGACCATAGCGCCCGGCCGACTGCTCGGGATCGGTGCAGACGACGACAGCAACAGGCGCCTGAGCGACAAACTCCTGGCCGTAAGCTGCAGACGCCAACCCCTGTCGTACCTCTGGATCGCGCACCACAAAAAAGTGCCAGGGCTGGCGATTGCCCGCCGACGGGGCACGGACCGCAGCCTGCAGGATACGGTCCATCGTCTCGGGCGGCACGTCCACCGTGGCATCAAAATCTCGAACACTGTGTCGACGCTCTACAACTTGCCAGAAATCCACTTTGGCCACCTTTCTTTTTTGGACAAAGACAAGCCCCCCGGCCGACACCAGGGAGCAATTCGCACCAACAATGGTCCCCTTCCCGGTAAGCGTCAGCGCACTCGCCTGACGACCTCCAGCAAGTCATCGCCGAATTCATCCACCTGCCAGCGGGCCAGCAGGTCACCGTGGCTCAGATCAGTCCGCCGGTGGGGATTGCGATAGGCCACGCCCCATAGGGTCTGGTTTGTGAGCACGATATCAGGCTCGACGCCGCGCTCCTCGGCAGCCTCATTGCGCCAGGCACGCAGGGCTTCGAAGCGTGCCTGACAGGCTGCAGAGGGACGGCCGTTAGGCCTGCCGGTCGAAGCGTTGTTGGGACGGACTCGATCCTGCCAGGCCAGCGACCGCTTTGCTCCTTGCGAGATGGCGGCCAACAGACCCCGGCCATATCTGCCGGCCATACGCTGAGATATGCCCTTGATCTGAGGCAGCTCTGCCAGGCTCTGCGGCCGTTGTGCGCTGAGGGCCAGAAGTGCCTGGTTCGAGATGACCCGAAAGGGAGGTCGATTCTCGTGCCGGGCTCGCTGGTCGCGGAACAGATAGAGCTCCCGTAGC
>JASFHU010000026.1:0-15641 GCA_050123055.1 Anaerolineae bacterium | reverse complement strand
CTCGGGAGATCGGGGGCGAGGACGTGATCCTGTTCGACGAGAGCCAGGACCCAGCCCAATTGGCCGGCCGGATCCTGGCCTGGGCCGGAAGGAGTCCCGTCCATCGCTTGCGCCGCAGGGTGCGGCAGAGCTATACCTGGCCGGCGATCTTTGAACGGGACATTGAACCGTTGCTCCGCGCCCGGGAGGAGGGATAGAGTGAGCGTGGCGATCCTTCAGCAACCGGGTTTTTCCACCCCATGTGCAGGATCTGGCCCGTGCGAGCGCGTTAGCCTGGTACCTATGCCAACCCATATCGGTCAAAAACCCGGTTTCTTGGGCCTCATGCGTAAATCCCCTTGCTCCAGGAGGATGGAGAGTCGTGGGCATCCCTAAAGCCTGCCGAGAGCGTCTGGCCCGGGCAGAGCGCATGTGGCTTTTCCTCGACTATGACGGCACGCTGGCCGATTTTGCACCCACCCCGGAGCACGTGCTCCCCGATCCAGCGCTGATCGCGCTGCTCGGCGAGCTGGTACGGCAGCCCTGGCTGCGGGTGGCGGTGGTCAGCGGCCGGCGCCTGGGCCACGTACAGAAGCTGGTGCCCGTGCCTGGCATCCTGCTCGCCGGGACCTATGGCATCCAGTTGCAGACACCCGAGGGTGAGCGCATCGACCGCCTGGAGTATGGTACCATCCGCCCCACCCTCGAGGCCCTCAAACCTCAGTGGTCCAACCTGATGGCCGGGCGGGAAGGCTTTTTCCTGGAGGATAAGGGCTGGGCGCTGGCCCTTCACGCCCGCTTTGTGGAGGAAGATGAGGCCGAAGGGGTGCTGGCCGCAGCGCACCGCCTGGCAACCGGGATCATGCAGGACAGCCCCCCAGATCTGTTCCGGCTGCTGGGCGGGCACAAGTTCCTGGAGATCGGTCCCCGGCTGGCGCACAAGGGGCGCACGGTGGCTTACCTGCTGGCCCAATACCGCTGGTCTGGTGCCCTGCCCCTTTACCTGGGCGATGACGACAAGGACGAAGAGGCATTTGGCGTCGTCAAGGAACAGGGCGGGATCGCGCTTTTGGTCTCAGCGAGGCCACGAGAAACCCAGGCCGATGGGCGACTGGAGTCGCCCCAGGCGGCCCGGGCCTGGCTTCGAAAGGAACTCTTTCGGCCAGCTGCGGATTAGCTTCTCCTCCTGTGCAGACCGAGGGTCCCTCGAGATCTTGGTGTTGGGGCACGAGATCGCTTAACTTGACAAAGAGGGTCCTCCTTCTTGCCCCATCCCTCCGCTCCGCCTTGTGGACATTGGCCACTTCCATCTGCCCAGCCCGTGTTAGCGGACATCCCTTTCGGGTTCGTAGAGCACAGCGCGCCCATTCTCACCTGATTCTAAACAATTCTGCAGGCTCCTAAACCAGGTTGCCGAGCCATCCCTCATGTCTCAATCACGACCAGGGCGCTGGATGGTGCCGTGGTGAGTGCTTTGGTGAGTGCTTTGGTGAGTGCCGTCGGCTATAAATGGTTACGATGGCCGGAAACTCTCACCCGTCCAAATAGAAGCAAATCAACTCAACGAACGGAGGACAGCAATGAAGCAAACATCAAAGTCTCTGGTTGTCGCGCTGGCCGCGATCCTCTGCCTCAGCCTCGTGCTGACACGACTGCCTGCCATCACGCGGGCCCAGACGGGGCCCCGCAACGTCATCGTCCTCATCGGCGATGGAATGGGCCCGGAGCACGTAAAGGCCGCCGGTATGTACCAGAATGGCGATGCCGGTACCCTGGCCTTCGAGCAACTGCCTTACTCCGGGTACATGACCACCTACTCCGCCAACTCGTCGGTTACCGATTCGGCGGCGGCGGCCAGCGCCATGGCCACCGGATTCAAAGTCAACAACAACGTCATCTCCATGGCCTACCCTGGCGACGGGCGAGAACTGGAGACGGCGCTTGAGTTCTTCCAGGACCGCTGCAAATCGACCGGCCTGGTGACGGGTGCCACCATAGTCCATGCCACCCCGGCGGGCTGGGGCGCCCACGAACCGAGTCGATACAATTACCCCCAGATCGCCGATGACTACCTCTACCAGACCAGGCCCAATCTAATCCTGGGCAGCGGTGGCGACGGCATGACCCCTGCTGAGGCCGCGGCGCAGGGCTATACCGTGGTCACCGACCGGGCCGAGATGCAGGCTCTCAGTACGGAGACAGAGACCATGGTCTCCGGGCAATTCTCCACTGGCGGATATGACTACGAGTGGGACTACTACACCGGCCACAGCAACTTCTTCGATACCTACCCCCATCTCTCGGAGATGACCGAGACGGCGCTCGATATCCTGGACAACGACCCCGACGGCTTCTTCTTGATGGTCGAGGAAGCCCTCATCGACTGGGCGGCGCACGATAACCAACTGGAGGAAACCGTCTACGAGACCCTCGAGCTTGATAACACCTTCCAGGTAATCTGGGAATGGGCCCAAGGCCGCGACGACACCCTCATCATCGTCACCGCCGACCATGAGACGGGCGGCCTCACCGTCCTGGAAAACAAGGGCCAGGGCAACTTTCCCAGCGTGCACTGGTCCACCGACGACCACACCGGCACCAACGTGCCCGTCTACGCCTGGGGACCCAATGCCGACATGGTGGCCGGTACCATCGACAATACCGACATCTATGACATTTCGGTCGCCAACGCCGACTATCCCCTCTGCGGCCCGACGCCGACGGCAACACTGCCGCCAACTAACACGCCAACACCGCCACCCGATGGCATCCTCGACCTCCGCATCTCAGCCCAGTCCGACGACGCCGAAGAGCGGCTGTCCAACGGCTCCATGTACCTCGATAGCAGTGACCTGGAACTCGTCGATGACTCCGACTATTTGGGCATGCAGACCGTTGGACTCCGGTTTCCGGGCGTGGCCGTTCCTCAGGGAGCGACGATCCTGAGTGCCTACCTCGAGTTCACCGTCGACGAGACCGACAGCGTCGCGACGTCGCTGATCTTTGAGGGCCAGGCGGCCGACTATGCGCCCACCTTTAGCATGGCCGACCACGATATCTCTAGCCGGGCGACGACGACAGCATCGACCCTTTGGGACGTCCCGGCCTGGAACTCGGTCGGCCAGGTGCACCAAACGCCCGACCTCGCGGCCGTCGTCCAGGAGATCGTCGACCGCCCCGGTTGGTATTTGGGCAGCGCCATGGCCTTTGTGGTGACTGGCTCTGGGGAGCGCACAGCAGAGGCCTACGATGGCGTCCCTTCGGCCGCGCCGCTGCTGCATATCGAGTTCGATCCGGCGCCGACACCGACGCCGACGAACACGGCCACGCCGGGCCCCTCGCCGACGCCGACAGACACGCCGATCCCGACCGACACGCCACTGCCCACAGCGACTTTCACCCCGTCGCCGACGCCCAGCCCGACACCGATCCCACCAACGTGCGACGTGCTGGAGCCGGGTAAGAACCTGGGCTTTGACACCTACCTGAACCAGGACAAGCCCGACGACCGCAAGGGTGACAACAGCGAGATGCGGGTCAAGACCGAAGCGAGCAAGCTGCAGCGGCCGCTGATGCGCTTCGACCTGTCATCCATCCCACCAACGGCGAACGTCCAAAGCATGACGTTGTCCCTGTGGGTCAAGGGGCTGAACGGTCCGGCGGTCGACGTCCATGCCCACCAGGTGCTCGAGTCGTGGAACGAGTTGGAGGCGACCTGGAACGACCGCGACCGGGATGCGGGTGTGCCGTGGGCCGAGGCGGGTGGCACGTATGACCCTGAGGTCGTGGACACCGAGACGATCAGTGCCGAGGATCTGTTTGTCGAATGGGACCTGACGTCGCTGGCCGGGGAGTGGCTGGGTGGGGAGAACCACGGGGTGATCCTCGAGGCGCCGGCGAGCGATCCGAAGAGCGAGGTCAAGTTCCCGAGCAACGACGACGGGGATGCGGGGGAGCGGCCGAGGCTGGAGGTGTGTTACTATGTGGGGCCGCCGCCGACGGCCACGCCGACGCCGACCAACACGCCGGTGCCGCCGACGCCGACCAACACGCCGGTGCCGCCGACGCCGACCAACACGCCGATTCCGCCGACCCCGACCAACACGCCGATTCCGCCGACGCCGACCAACACACCGATTCCGCCGACGCCGACCAACACACCGATTCCGCCGACGCCGACCAACACATCCCTTCCACCCACGCCCAGCAACACACCAACCAACACGCCGGTCCCACCCACGCCGACCAACACCCCGATCCCGCCGACGCCGACGAACACGCCGAGCGTGCCCGAGTGTGTGCTGCTCGAGCCGGGCAAGAACCTGGGGTTTGACGCCTACCTGAAGGAGGACAAGGCCGACGACCGGAAGGGGGGCGACAGCGAGATGCGGGTCAAGACGGAGGCGGGCAAGCTGCAACGGCCCCTGACGCGGTTTGACCTGTCGGCTGTGCCGGGCGATGCGACGGTGGCCAGCGTAACCCTGTGGCTGTGGGTCAAGGATCTGAACGGTCCGGCGGTGGACGTCTATGCCCACGAGGTACTGGAGTCGTGGCATGAGCCAGAGGTGTCGTGGAACGACCGGGACAAGGACGCCGGGATACCGTGGGCCGTTGCGGGCGGGACGTACGATCCACTCGTGGTGGGTACCGAGATGGTCGACGCCGAGAAGATATGGGCCAGTTGGGACCTGACGTCGCTGGGGGCTGGCTGGCTGGCGGGGGAGAACCACGGGGTGATCCTTGAGGCGCCGGTGAGTGACCCGAAGACGGAGGTCAAGTTTGTCAGCAACGACGACGGCGATCCCGACGAGCGGCCCAGGCTGGAGTTCTGTTACTGGCCATAGATGACCACACCTCTGAGGGGTGGACCACCAACAAGACGGAATCTTTCCTCCACGGCTGGGCCGATCCGCGCGAAGCTCAGCCCGTGGTCAAGGTCTCGCCTGGTCATAGTGCCAAGTGCTGGCAGGTTTGTCTTGATCGTGAACACATCTGTGTTGGATGGTACCATGTAAGGGTTCTTTGCGAGTTCGAGCCCTCCAGTTCAGGAACGGGCAGATGACACCTGTCCAGCAAGCTCGCCGATCTCGTTGAACAAGGTACAACGCATGTTCCCCCCTACGTTGTACCTTGTTCAACGAGTTTCCCGCCTCAAGCGTCGGGTACGTTCGGTGCTCTCGCTACCCTGCCTCCCGTCTGTAGAATCCCCTCAAGACCTCTTCTCTCGGTTCCGCTAGGGACGAGTACCTCTCGACCGTCTGCAGCGGGGAGGCGGCCTGAATGGCAGCCTTAGCGCGGCCGTTATCCAGTTCGTGGGCTGGGCTATTCTCGGCTGGGCCATTGTGGGTATTGGCCTGCTGACACTCTGGTTGGCGTATCTAATTGCCTCTGCCCCCGCGCTACGTTGAGGCCCTGGGCGCTGCAGACGGTGCAAACTAGCAGGCGATAGCCTCCACCCCGAAGGAAACCTCCATAGTCCGGCCAGTCCTTCCTCAAACGGCCTAGCACCTCAGGCCAGAGGCCTGGCACCTCCATGCCAGAACGCTTGGCGTGATGCCCAACCTGACCACCCGGCATATCCGTGGTATAATATCTCCAGGTTCTCACACAGAGGCCTAAACACACCCACGGATAGGAGTCGGGCGCAATGAGGAGTGCCAGACAACGCATCTTTCTCTTTGCCAGCTTGATCGCCGCCGTTTTGTTCGCGGCATGGCGGGTCTACAGCCGCCGCTCGCGAGAGCGCGTGGTCAGCCACGAGGGCCTGGACGATCCGGAGGTCGCTCAGGCCTTCAACCGCGTCGCGACCATGCCCCAGATGGGCCTCTTGCGCTGGTTTGTGGCCCGGCGCGCCGTGTCCATGGTGCGGGCGGGGCAGGCAGCAGACCTGGGCTGCGGACCTGGACACCTGTCGATCAGGTTGGCGCAGACCGCTCCCAACCTGCAGGTGACCGGCATCGACCTCTCTGAGGAGATGCTGGTCGAGGCTGAGCGGTCCGCGGCGCGCTCCGGCCTGCAAGATCGCGTCGCTTTCAAAAAGGGGGACGTGGCGCGGATTCCATTCCCTGATGGCTCCCTGGATCTGGTCGTCAGCACCCTGTCGCTGCATCATTGGAGCGATCCCGTCGGCGTGTTGGATGAGATTGCGCGGGTTCTGCACCGCCCTGCGCCCGTCGCAGGGCACCCTGAGCCTGTCGAAGGAGACCCGGGAGGCGCCTTCTTGATCTTCGATCTGCGGCGGGACATGAGCCCGCCGTTCTATCTGCTTTTGTGGTTCGTCACGCGCTGTGTCGTGCCCAGGGCCTTGCGGAGGGTGAACGAGCCGTTGGGGAGCCGCGATGCAGCCTTTACGCTCCAGGAGGCGGCACACCTGGCGGCGAAGTCCCGGCTGAGCGGCTGGCGTGTGACCCACGGACCACTGTGGCTGACCATTGAGGGAGAAATGATAGAGGAGGAACAGCTATGAGCCGACAATCATCACTTTGGAAAGCGATTGGAGGGCTGGCCGTGGCAGGCGGCGCTGGACTTGCCGCCTATGCTTTCGCCATTGGTCCCTGGCACCGGCGCTGGGGAGCCACCGATGCAGAGGTGTCCCGCGCCCTCCCGGGCGACCAGATGGTGCCCGACGCCAATTTTGCTACGACGCGCGCCCTGACCATCCACGCACCGCCCGAAAGAGTATGGCCCTGGCTGGTCCAGATGGGCCAGGGGCGGGCCGGATTCTACTCCTACGATCTTCTCGAGAACATGACGGGTCTCGATATCCACAGCGCCGGCCAGATCGTCCCCGAGTGGCAGGACCTGAAGGTCGGAGACACGATCGCGCTTGAGCCGGAAGGCAGCGGGTACACCGTCGCCGAGGTGGAACCCGACCGCTACCTGCTGCTGTACACGGGGGCCGAGGGAGAGGGGGCGCTCGACCAGGTCTTTCGAGAGGCCGGTGCGGCGACTACCTGGTTGTTCTTTCTGGAGGAACGGGATGTAGGGCACACGCGACTCATCGTCCGCTGGCGAGCACGCTGGAAGCTCACCGCCTCGCCTACCTCGTTCCTGATCGGTGTCCTGCTGGACCCCATCGAGTTTGTGATGGAGCAAAAGATGATGCGCGGCATCAAGCATCGAGCGGAGACTATGGGGGATACTGACGAGGTAGTTGTAGCGAAATCGTTCCAAGAACCAAACAAGGAGGCACAATGAGCAAAATCCTGATCGCCTATGCTACCTGGACCGGGGCAACGCGTACTGTATCCGAGGCCGTCGCTGAGGAACTGCGCTCTGCCGACACGGAGGTGGAGGTGCGCCGCGCCAAGGAGGTCGACGATCTGAGTCCCTACCAGGCTGTCGTGGTGGGCGTATCGGTCCACATGGGCCGGCTGCCGGGCGAGCTACCGCGATTCGTCAAGCGCCACCGCCAGGCGTTGAGCCATATGTCGGTGGCCTACTTTGTCGTCTGCCTGACCATGGCCGAGGACACGCCAGAGAACCGCCAGGAGACGCTGTCCTACCTCAAGCCGCTGCGCAAGGCCGCGCCGGAGGTTGAGCCGGTAGACATTGGACTCTTTGCTGGCGCGGTGCTGGACGATACCGAAGAGTTTGATCGGTTGTTCTTTCTGGCCAAGGCCATTGTCCAGGCCGTCGGTCAAGACGCGCAAGACGCACGCGACTGGGAGGCCATTCGCGCCTGGGCCGAGGGTCTGCGCCCGGCGCTGACGGGGCAGCAGTAACCCAGGAGCGGGCTGGCATCGGAGGCGACCCCAAGTGCCTTTGCGTCTTTTGGCATGGGCCTGCTGCGCGGCGAATCCAGCGTACCCGACCGCCCGGTTCATGCAATAGGGGCAGAGGAAGTCTAACCCTGTGGGGCATTGAATGCAGAATCGCGATCCTTTTCTACTCGATGCAGACAATGAGCCGCTGGCTCGGGGCGCCAGACCCAGGCTGCTGCCCCGCAAACAGGGCTGTTTTCTGCTTTTTCTCAGCCTCTTTGTCCTGGCCGGTCTGCTCGTTACCGTCGCGGTTGCTCGCGAGTGGGTAGAATTCGTTCTCCTCAACACCAGCTACGCCGAGACCCAGGGCCAAGTGCTGGACCGCAGGATCGAGTCCGACGATGGCGCCACCTACTATGTGACCTATCGCTATGTCGTCGACGACCAGGCGCACACCGACGAGGAGGCGGTGGCCAAAGCGACCTATCACTCGGTGGAAGATGGCCAACGACTGACTGTTCGCTACGCACGGAGCGATCCCACCATCACGACCATTGAGCCGGGCCGCATCGGCGGGTTGCTGGCCCTGACCGCCTTTTGCCTGGTCTGGAATGGGATCGTGTTCTCAATCACCTGGCTCACAGTGCGCGAGATCCTCAAGCGACGCAGGTTGGCGCGAAGGGGACACAGGCTCGAGGGAGAGGTGATCGAATGCTCCGGCCACAGGGACGGCGACGGCGACTATGTGTTGGAGGTCCGGTTCGGCTTTCACTCACTCCAGACTGGGGTGTGGATCGAGGACAAAGACTCCCAGATCCGCAATGACCTCAAGACCGAACCGCTACCGCCGCCCGGCACACAGGTCTGCGTACTCTACCTGGACGACAGGACCTATATGGTACTGTGAGAGGGAGAGAAACCGCAAAGCTAGCCTACCTTGGGATCCGGATCTGGACGATGCTGCGGGAGCCACGCGGATGACTCCAGTTCCGCTATTGTATACTCGATGGGAGTTGAGATGACTATTCCACCGTTCAACATGATCACCCTTGTGACAGGTCTGTTCATCGCCGGTGAGGCGCTTGCGCTGCTGGTCGGAAAGCATTTCTCGAGTCAGGGAGATGATTCCTGGATCTCGGTTAAGAACAATGTCTTCCTGGCGCTCGATATCTTGGCCGGGCTGGGCCTGGCCTACCTGGCGCTCGCGCAGCGGGGGGCTGCCTGGCCCTATGCATTCTATTTCCTGACCGGCCTTGCCCTGCTGACCCATGGCTACCGCGACTGGGAATACCTGGCCGGTGCTGACAATGCCTTCTGCGCCAATACACCACTCTTTGTCGTCAACAATCTCAAGCTCGTGGGCCTGGTGGCCGTCCTCATCCTCGGTTGGGGGCTGGGACCGGTTCAGGCTGCGTGAGATAGTTGGGGAAGAGCAGAAACTCGGAATGAGCCGAGATCGATACGGAACCGAGGTTCAGATTAACCTTTGGAAAGGAGGTTCCGATGCAACAGGAAGTACAGATCGAGAGCAACTGCCATGCCTGCGGCCTGCGGGCTCGCGCAGAGGAAAAGCCCAGCTCGCTACTCTCCCGCATCTGGCGCTGGCACACCGGATGGTGTCCTGGCTGGAAGGCCTATGTGAAGGAGCTAGAGAGCAAGGGCCTGGAAGTGCCCCAGGTCTGACCGACCCACAATTCATCATGCCATAGCGCGCTGCTGCTGCGGAGCGTAGCGCGCGCCGCTGAAACAGAATGTAGCTCTTTCTGATTGCCCGAGTCCGGAGTCAGTGATGGGTCCCAGCACCGGCAATGGCCAGGCAAAAGGACTGGCTGCGCTCAGGCGCTGCCTGTTCTTTGCTTCGTGGCCGCTCTTTGTCCTATACCTGCTCCTACCCGTCTACGGCAGGGAGCTTGGCGCCAGCGCGGTCGAGATCGGCCTGTTCTTTTCGGCCTTTTCGCTGATGACCGTGCTGATGCGCCCGCTCGTAGGCTGGGGGCTGGACCGCTTCGGCCGGCGGCCTTTCCTGGTTCTCGGGCTGGCCGGCTACGCGGCCACGTGGGCCAGCTTCGCCGCTATCGACCAGGTGTGGGGCATCGTTGCAGCGCGCATCCTGCAAGGGATCTCCTCCTCATTCGTCTGGTTGGCGGCCTACAGCATTGTCGCCGACCTGTCCGGCGAGAGGGCGCGCGGCCGCGCCTTTGGCAGCGTGACCCAGGCCAGCAGCCAGGGCGCCATCGTGGGGACCTTTGTTGGCTTGACCTGGCTCAACGCCGGCCTCAGCATGGGTGGTCAGGCCTTTCGTCTGGGGAGTTGGCAGGTTCTGTTTCTTGGCTACTGCCTCGCAAGCCTGGCAGCAGTGCTCTTTGCTCTGCGGCGTCTGCCGGAGACGATCCCACGTACCAAACGGGCCACGGATCGACCCATCGTTTGGTCGCGGCCCTGGCTGCTTCTGCTGCTGGTGACGCTGGTGACCGGTGCCTCGTGGGCCATGGTCTCGCCGGTCTTGATCATCTTTCTGCAGGACAACCTCGAGGTGGGGCTGGAGGCCCTCTCGTGGGCATTTCTGCCGGCCGGGCTGGTATGGGCGCTCCTGCCCGTCTATCTGGGACGGCTGGCCGACCGCTTCGGACGCAAGCAGATGATGATCCTGGGGCTGGTGATGGCTGCGGTCAGCTCATTCGTCATTCCCGCGCTATCGAGCGTGGTCGCCTTTACCGCCCTGTGGGCCCTCCAGGCATTGTGCTATGCCGCGGGCGACCCTGCCGAGCAGGCCCTGGTGGCCGACCTGACCGGCGGCGACCAGCGTGGCCGGGCTTATGGCCTGTACGCCATGGCTGCCGGCCTGGGTGCAACCATCGGACCCATTGGTGGGGCGTGGCTGTACCAGGCCGTCGCCCCACCGGCTCCCTTTTTCGTAAACGGGCTCGTGCTGGCGCTGTGCGCCGGGGTGCTCGCACTCTGGCTGCAGGTGCCCGCCGTCTCGCGCGGCGCCCGTGAGGCCGCATCTGCTGGCGAGGGGCCAGCGGAGGACGGTTGACAATGCCGTTTTGTGGGTTGGTCTCGATTCTCATCCGCTTCCCCTGGCTTTTAGCCCTGTAATCTACTTTCTCGCGGCGTCCGTCCTGTTCAGATCTTGGCACTTGGCGCTGGCCACCCTGATCCTGGGCATTGGCCATATGCCGATCAGCTATTGGGACTCGAGACAAGGGATAGAGGCACCGTGAGGTGACGAGCCGGGAACCCAAAGTGGACCATAGGCAATGATGCCACTCAGATTCCCCCCCTTGACAAAGCCGTAGGAGTATGATATACTATCGATATAGTATTCTAGTACAAGAATATTGCTGAGTGGTACGGCTAGTTCAGAACTGGTGGTCCTGAGCCTGCCGGCAAAGCAGCCAAAGTGAAACTACGGGGATGAGTGGATGCTCAAAGAGCCGGTGATGCACGAATGGAGGGGAAAAATGGGCAAGCTCGATTTCAAGAAGGAGTGGAAGTACCTATACCGGCCTTCGGCCAAAGAGTTCACTGTCGTCGAGGTACCACCACTGCAATTCGCCATGATCGACGGCCACGGCGATCCCAATGCGGCTCAGGAATACACTGAGGCCCTCGAAGCGTTGTACGCTGTGGCTTTCAAGGTCAAGTTCTTGAGCAAGAAGGAACTGGGTCAGGACTATGTCGTGGCACCCCTGGAAGGCCTGTGGTGGGCGGAGGACATGGAGAGCTTTACCGTCCAGAGGGACAAGAGCGCCTGGGATTGGACAATGATGATCATGCAACCCGACTGGATATCCGAGGAGCTTTGGCACGAAGCCAGGGAGCAGGTGGAGGTGCAAAAGAGCCCGGTAGCCCTGGAGAAGCTGCGATTGGAGACCTACCATGAGGGTCTCTCCGTCCAGATCCTCCACATCGGTTCCTACGATGACGAGGGACCCATTCTGTACAAGCTGCACTACGAGTTCATCCCCCAGAACGGCTACGCAATGCGGGGCAAGCATCACGAGATCTATTTGAGCGATCCGCGAAGGGTCGCCCCCGAGAAGCTCCGGACCGTGCTGCGGCAGCCGGTAGGGAAGTTGTCCTGAATTGGTGACCCAGATTGCGAATCTGGGGGAGCCGGTGTATCGCCTGATGAACGATGCAGCGAGGCGAGGGTTGTGACAAGCTGGTGCAGCCAGCTAGCAGGAACACTTCCTATTGGCGCATCCGCTTCAGGATCCGCAGCACCAGAAAGGTCAGCCACGGCGACGGGTTCTTTTTGTCGGCAAAGGACCAGCCTTTCCAGGCCCGGTACATCGATTTGGCGGTGTAGTGGCCTTGCCCATCGGCCTGCGATGTGATCGCTTCGACCATCTCCTGGAGGCGTGGATCGTGGCGGACAGTGGGATAGCGGCTGAGCACATCAGCCACGTGCAGTATGTCGTACCAGACGAAGGGGTACTTGAGTTTGCGAAAGTCGGTGCCGATGCCAAAGAGGTAGATCTTGCGCTCCGTCTGGTGCTCCCAGTGTGACAACAGCATCTCGGCGCCGGCCTGCGTGGCCGGGCTGTCCTGCATGTCCGGCCAGAGGGACAACGCCTTCAGCGCGTAGACGTTGACGAAGGGACAGGGATCGTCCTTGCGGCCTGGCCCACGGAAACTGCCCAGCCTGGCATCGGCCCCACAGTGCCAGCCGTTCTCCTGAACCAGGCTGACCAGGTGGTCTGTGGCCTGCTGCACACGTTCGTCACTGCCCAGCCCCATCGACAACAAAACATAGAGTAGCGTCGGCGCATCACAAGCCATCCAGCTCCATTCGTCCTCGCCGCTGCCGCCAAAGCGCGTGGGGAGATTGACCACCGTCTTGAACGCTCCCTCTGGGGACTGGTGGGCCAGCACGCGGTCAACGCCGGCTGCGATCCCGGGGTCATCGGCCCGCAGGCCAAAATCGGCCAGCGTGCTAAAGGCGTAGATCGGGTGGCTGGCGTCGTTGTGGCGCTTGAGGGGGCGCTCTCCCCAGGTGGCCGCGTCAGCTATCAGAGCCTGTACCTGGGGATGGGCCAGCATCGCAGAGCGGGCATCCTGTGCCTCGGGGTCATCCTCCTGCCGATCCAGCAGGTCCACCAAGGTGCGGTAGCGGGTCCAAGGCTCCTTCGCGCCAAGCAGCCACTGGATGCCTCTGTTGAGATCAGCCTCCTCGATAGTTGCTGCCATCGTCATTTCCCCAATGCCTTGAAGGAGGGCGTCAGAAAGCCCGAGGGAAGGTATTCTCCATCCAAAAAGCTCTCCAGCCGGGCGACCTCAGCCTCCAGATGAGCTCGCTCCTCCGCAGTTATCTGTTCGAGCAGATCGTACCGGACGGTTCCGTCTTTGTGCTGCCCCCAGGCGCCCACCACGCGGCCGTTCATCAGCACAGTTGGCACTGAGTTCCCGGCGCGGTCAAACAGCCTGGGGCGATGCTCCTCGGCCAAAAAACGGCGCCGATCCCGGTAGCCCATGATGTAGGGGTCGAGGCTGGGGAGCAGGCAGGCAAAGGGGTCAGACGGCGCGACAAACCCGACCGCCCGTTCTGCATCGCCGGCCAGCATGAGATACCGGCTGCCCATCTCCTCAACGGTCACTTCGACCACCTCCGGCTCCAGGGCTGCCAGTGCCTTTTTGGTGTCGGTCTTGGTAAAGCCGGTCCACCACTTCACGTCATCCGCTCTCGCCGGCCCGAAAGCAGCCAGGTAGCGGCGCACCAGCCAGGTCCGTGCTTCTTGGGCCGTGACCGACGCCAGGTCGACGCCTGGCAGCCAGTCGGCCAGCGGCGCATACTCGTAGAGGTTACTGCGCCAGCTACCCCGCACCCGGGTGCGGACCAGCAAGCCCTGGGCGCACATGCTGGACATGAGGCGGGTGCCGATGCTGAATTCGCCCTCGTAAGGTTTGCCCACGTCGTGCCGGATCTTGGCCTGGAACTCGGGCACGGCCTCAGCGATCTCTTGGGTCGTGGATGGACCTCTCTCCGCCAGCACAGTTAGTACGTGGCGCTGCAGCTTTCCCAGAGTTTCACCGGCCTCCTGTTCCGTACACAGGCCGGCCTGCGCCAGCAACCCGCCACCCCGGTAGCGGGGCGGTGTGCGGCGCTCGATGTAGATCCGGCAGGCCTGGATGAAGAAGGACGCCTCGTCGCTGGGCACGGCGTGCAGGGTGACCCGCATGCACAGCAGTTTGACCAGGGTGCGTTGCTCGTACAGTGCCTCCTCCAGCATCTCGCGCCGAAAGTTGGGCGTCCGGGCCCAGAGGGAGAGGTATGGCCCGGTGGCGCTGGTGGCATGCAGGCCGGCGATGTCGCGGCTGACCTGCAGCACGTCGGTCAGGCGCGACGTTGGCAACAGGTGCTGCTTGTGGGCCAGGTAGCTATTGACCTTCTGCTTTGAAAAGGCTTCTTGTCTATGGTTCATAAAGCACCTCGGTCACCCTCAGCGCATCCAGCGTAAGCCACTTATTGGGCTCGCCCGGTTGGCCAACGTCGAAAGGCAGACGATGCAGCTCCTGATCGAGGGGCCAAGCGCCGTCGGGCAACTGTCGGCTCAGCAGGAAGTCCAGCGCCCGAGCGATCCTGGGATCCTGCCGCCTATAGCCCAGCCGTGCCAGCGCGTCGAGGGCCGGGATGAGGCCGTAGTCAAAGTAGGGGTACTCAAGAGTCGTCCATGGATTGCGGACGTGGTACTTGCTCATGCCACCTTTCAGCAGCAGATCGCAGACAACCTCGGCGCCGCGCTGCATGATTGGGTGGACGGCTGTCTCGGCATCCAGGGCGGCGACGCGCAGCGCGTCGAGGGTGGCCCGCAGGCAGTTGTAGCGATCCTCTCGGCAGTGCCACATCCCGTCGTCACGCTGGTTGGCCAGGATCCAGTCCAGACCCGCCCGGGTGCGCGGATCCTGGCCATAGCCAAACTGGATGAGAAAGCGCACGATGCGGGCGTGGGTGCAGGGACCGGGCTCCTGGGTCCAGACCAGGCCCTTTCCAGAGACCCGGCGGCGCCGGCAAAAGGCGCCGCTCTCCCTCTGGAAAGTGAACATGTATTCGCAGGCCTGCTCTATCTGCGCGTTGTCCCGCGTCAAGCCCAGATCGGCCAGGACGGTGAGGGTCCAAAAGGTGCCTTTGGCCTTGGGCAGGTAGTAGTCGCGCTTGATCCAGTAGCCGCCGCGCTTTTGGGCAGCCAGCAATCCGGCCACCGGCGGGTAGCTGGGGATGGCTGCCTGGGCTGCCTGCACCTCCGGGTCATCGGCTGGCCGGTCGAGCAACTCGCGCAGCGTCCAGTAGCGGGCTGGAGGATTCTCTACCTCCAGCAGCCAGGGGACTGGGTTGGCGGCCAGTGCTTCAGTCCAGCTCATTCGTCCTGCTCCGTGGGATAGCGGAAGTCGGTATAGACCGCGCCGCGTCGCATCCGTTCCTCCTGTTCTGTCACCATCTTTGCCGCCAGCCGGCGGACGTTGGCCCGCCTGTGGTCCAAGCACGTCCGGGCGGCAGTCTGCACCTCCGGCCCCAGCGCCGGCTCTACGGCCAGCAGCTTGTCCATACCCTCCAGGACCAGCTTGGCGTGTTTGCCCTCCCACGCCTGCAGCGCATTGCGGAGCAGGGGTAAGACCTGTCGGGCGGCTTGTGGTCCGCTGCGGCCATACTCGCCCAAGGCCTTGACCGCGCAGTCACGGGCGATGACGCTCCGGTCGCGCTCGATCTTGGCTGCCAGATCAGGCAACAGGGGCGCGACCTGGTCCGGCACCAGGGCAGCGATCAGGGCCACAGCGTGGGTCGCCTCCCAGCGCACCCGCGTGTCCCTGTGACCCAGCAGCGGGAATAGCTGCTCCGCGTAGGGGGCGACCAGCGCCGGGTTTTCTTTGGCCACCTCGGTCAAGACCTCGGCGCAGTCGCCCACCAGTTTGCGGTCGTCCAGCGCCAGCCCGGCCGCCACCTCGTCCAGGATCTTG
>JASFHU010000025.1:0-15650 GCA_050123055.1 Anaerolineae bacterium | reverse complement strand
TTCATCGACCGCCTTCCGGGCTGCGTTTTGGGCGGGCTTGCCCATTGCCGAGCGCTGGGCCCATGCCTTCCGTGTGCGCTACTATGAGCCTCCCATAGGGATGGACGCGACGATCTATTCGCCGACGGTGGACCTCAAGTGGGTGAACGATACCGGTCACTATATTCTTATCCAGACCCACGTGGACCAAAGCAACCAGACCGTCAGTTTTCGCTTTTATGGCACCAACCCGGGACGCACTGTGGAGTTGGAGGGTCCCTACGAGGACAACCACGTGCCCCACGGTGCAGCGGTCTACCGCGACGATCCGACGCTGCCCAAGGGCGAGACCAAGCAGATCGAGTGGGCCAAGGACGGGCTGGATGTGACGGTCTATCGCATCATCCGGGAGGACGGCGTCGAGGTACAGCGCGATACCTTCTTCAGCCGCTTCCGGCCCTGGCAAGCGGTGTACCTGGTGGGGACCAGGCAAGATGAATGAGCCCGGAAGGGCGAACAGATAGCCAGAGCGCCTTGCCCTCTCTCGGGCAAGGCGCTCTTTTCCACGAAAACTGTGGGCACAGCGTTTGCACCGCAGGCGCAGTCTTAAAACCGTAGGCGCAATCTTGAATCTGCGGGCGTACTCTCGATCTAGCCTGTCATGCAGTGCGCAGAGTCCGTCGGCGTACCAATACGCCTGCAGCCAACAGACCGCCTCCCAACAGCGCCAATCCGCCAATGATCACCGGCGCCGGCAGTTCGATGCCCGTGCCGGGAGGCAGACCCTCGTACCACCCCTCCTCGGGTTGGACCACCGGGCAGGACCCATCTGCCCGCCACTCACGGATGCGGAACTTCCAACTACCTTCAGCGGTTGTGCAGTCGCAACACAGTTCATAAAGGATCGGGTCTTGGCCGTTGTCAGTCTGCCTCATGGACAGCATCGGACCGCATACCTCAGCCTCGATACTGGGGGATCCTGCCGACATTGGTGGCAAGTGTTCGCACTCCTTGCCCGTGCAGTCCTTGCATTCCGGATGATTCAAGATCCAGGGCTGGCAACCAGTGCCGGGGCGATCGGTGAGATGTTCTACTGAGCGATTGAGGACTACATAGTAGGGCGGCGCCACGGCGTCGCAGTTTTCAAAGGCATCCAGATCGTCGGGGCACGGACCATCACTGGCATAGGCAGCCAACGGTACTAGCAGCGCCAGCAACACCAGCGTCAACGCGGCTGTCCTAACAAGAGCACGCATGTTTGCACCTCCTCCCTCTCTCGGTCCGACCGGCATTCTCGCCGCCCGGAGCACCGAAAGAAACGATCGCCTTGGTCAGGCAGGCCTCAGAGTACGGCGGCGCACCAGCAAGCCCGCCACCAGCAGGCCCGCACCGATGAGCGCCAACCCACCAACGATGATCGGCACCGGCAGATCGATGCCTGTGTTGGGCGGCAGGCCTCTCTGCCATCCCTCGCTGGTTATCGGGCAGTTGCCTTGGTCGTCCAGCGTTCGGACGCGGTAGACCCAATCACCGTCAGGATTGGTCGCGCAGTTGCAGCACATCTCGTAGACGGTTTCCGTCGTACCAGTGGCTGCCCTCAGATATGGTTGGCACAGCTTTGCCTCCACATCGATGGCACCGCAGGCAGCGTCCGGGGTTGCGCAGTCCTTGCAGTCAGGGTTGGCCAGGATGAAGGGCTGGCATCCGGTGCCGGGTCGAGCCCAGGGCAGGTAGTCTACCGAGCGGTTTACGACCACATAGTAGGGTGGTGCTGTCTGCGCGCAGGTCAGGGACAGTTCCGGATCGTCGGGGCACGGTCCACCGTTGCTGGCATAGGTGACCAAGGGCACCATGAGCGCGATAAGCACCAGGATCAACGCGGTGATTCTCAACTTAGAACGCATTCTCACACCTCCTTGTTCTGTTGCACCCGACTTCATGGTCGGGTACGATTCCAACTCACACACTTCGACGGCCCACAGGTGGACAGGCTACTCTTTGCTTGGTCGGTGACAGCCACCTCCTTTCTCCCGCACTTTGGCAGGGTGGAGCCCGCCGGGCTCACTCGGCCCTGCCCTGGTCCTGTGTCTCGTACAGCTCGGCCAAGTGGCGCCGGATGCGGACGCGCGTCGCCTCGTCGCTGGCATTGACCAGGGCCTGTTCGAATGATGTGACGGCCTCGGCTGGCTGGCCCAACGACTTGTAGGCCAAGCCCAGGAAAAAGTGGGCTGGGCCATAGCCGGCATCGACGGAAATGGCGTGATGCAGATGAGGCAATGCTTTCTCGGCCTGTCTTGCCTCAAGGGCCACAACCCCCAGCAGCGTGTGCGCTGGCGCCAGATTTGGGTCCATAGCCAGGGCTTGCTTGGCCATCTCTTCCGCTTTGTCCGGTTGCTGCGCTTCATAATAAGCAATGGCCATGTTCAACAGGGTACTTGACTGCGGTTCGCCGAGGGCCAAGGCGGCCCGATAATGTTCGATCGCTGCACCATAGTTTTGGCTGGCCTGGAGACTGAGGGCCAGGTTGTGCTCGGTGGCCGCAATCCCCGGCTCCAGTTCAAGGGCTCTTTGGAAGGCGTCAATGGCCTGCTGGTGCAGTCCTTGTCGGGCATAGATCAGACCCAGGTTGTTGTACGTCTCTGGCAGATCGGGTGCCAGGGCCCGGGCCTGTTCGAAGGCCCGCTCAGCTTCCGCCATCGCCCCACGTCTAAAATGGAAGGCGCCCAAGGCCAGATGTGGATTGGGATCGGCTGGCGTCAGGCTGGCGGTCGCGCGCCAGGCCGACCAGGCACAGTACTCGTGACCCCGATCGTCGCACCACTGCCCGATGCCCATGGGAACCAGGGCCAGGGCCTGCCGCCCAGCCGGCTGGCTCAAGGCCACGACAATCACCACCAGTGCTGCGAGTAGCACTGCACTCGCTCTGACCACCTTCCAGAGTGAAGCAATTTGCCGCTCCTTTTGGCGCTCATCGCGCAGAGACTGGAGATCAGCGCGCCTCAGGAAACGGATCTCGGACTCTGTGAGGGCCTTCAGCGTCGCACTGCTGGGACGGCCCTCGTAGAGCATCATCTCCCCAAAGGTACTGCCGGGCAGGAGGACGGCGGCCTGTCGCGTGGCCCCGCGCCGTCCAACGTGGACCGCTACCTGTCCCCGGACCACCAATCCCAGGCAATCGGCCCGGGTGCCGCGAGGCACGATCACCTCACCCGGTATGTAGGTGTAGGTACGCATCAGCCGGGCCAGGCGATAGGTGTCGGACGGTTCCAGGCCCCACTGGCCGGTCATGCGTGCCAACCTCCGGCGGACGATGTCGTGGGTTTCGGCCGGACCTAGCCGTGCACCTGTCAGGTCACCGATGGGGGTCTCCTTGTGCATCCCACGATCTTGCGCCATCCTTCACCTGCCTTTATTGCCAAGTTCAGTTTACCATATTTCTCCCACAATGTCAATAACGAGTAGTTGTCGTTAGATTCGTGTGGAGACCGGCGGCAGGTCGTCCCCTTTGCTACTGCTGGCACGAATGCTGTCACCGCGAGTTGACGCCATTTGCGTGTGAGGGTATAATCTCGCCATGGAGATCGGGGCCGGGTTTGATGATAGAATGGATCGAAGGACTGCATGGCCCAGCACCAGACGCACCCGGCTGGGGCGATGGCTGTCGAATATCCTCCTGATCGTCGGGACGCTGTTCCTGCTGGGAGCTATCACCTACGCTGCCTATTCGGTGCTGAATACCTGGCTGATGGGGCGGGATCGCTATCTTCGGGCAGATGGCATCGTGGCTCTGCCTGTGCCATCCATGACCTGGACACCATCGCCAACCCCCACACCTACGCCTCCACCAACGTTCACAGCCACCCCAACACCCACCCCCACGCCTACGCTTACGCCAACACCCACGCCGCCCCCGGCACCGGTACAGATACGGATCCCGGCCCTGGGGGTCACTCGCTCCATCATCCGCTTGCCGCGCTATCGCGACCGTCGCACCGGGGCCTGGACCTGGAACACCAACAGCCTCTTCCGCTCGGGACGCAGCGACCTGGTCGGCCATTGGGATGGCTCGGCCTTCCCAGGCCAGGTCGGCAACATGGTCCTGGTGGGCCACAACTATGGCTACGGCTTCAATGGTGTTTTTGTGCGCCTGGGCAGCCTGAGGCCTGGTCACGAGATCAGGGTGGTCAACCAGGCAGGGCAAACCCTTACCTACCGGGTCAGGTCGGTGAACCGGGTCAAGTGGCGGCAAAAGAGCTTCGGCGAGCTAACCCAGCACCTCAACTTTCTCTCCCCTGGCGGCTCCGAGCGCGTGACCCTGGTAAGCTGCGGCGGAGCCAACGTAGAGCCCTTCCCCGAACGGGTCTACGTGGTAGCTGATCGCACGCGATAGGGTCAGCGACTTGAGTTCAGGGCTTCGGGTGCTCGCCAATCGCCCCGCAGATCAGGTGGGTTACGTGGTGGCCGATCGCGCAGGATAGGCGGCCGCAATTCAGTCTCTGGAGTCTGGATCCTCGCCTACTGCCTTGCGGATCAATTGGGCTACGTGGCGGGCACGCTCTGGAGCATCACCAACGTAGCCTGTGGCATCGAGGAGGGCTCGCACGCGCTCCTCAGGCAGGTAAGCCAGCACGGCAGGGTCGGCGGCCAACAGGCCGGGCAGCGGATTGGGCGCAGCAGGTTCCTCCTGCAAGGCATCCCAGGCGGCCAGGCTGTGCTGGCGGATCAGTTCGTGCATCTCTTGGCGGTCAGCCCCGGCCTTGGCCAACTCCATCAACAGGCGCTCAGTCGCGGCAAAGGTCCCGTAAACCCCCAGGGTACGAGCGACGACGTTATCGCGGATGACCAGTCCCCGCAGCACACGGTGAGCGCGCACCAGCAGCTCATCACCGAGAATGAAAGCCTGGGACAGGATGAGCCGGCGGTTGGACTTGTCATCCAGCGTTCGCTCCAGCAGGCTGTGGGCCGCGTTGTCCCAGGCCACCCGGGGCAGCGTGGCCACGAAGCGAGCCAGGCTGTCGAGGTTCTCCGAGTCAATGGGGTTTCTCTTGAATGGCATGGCCGACGAGCCAACCTGGCGGCTGCCAAAGGGCTCGCTCCACTCGCCAAAGGGCTGCGCCTGCAAGATGCGCAGGTCGAAGGCAAACTTGTACAACGAGCCTGCAAGCCCGGCCACGGCATTGAGCAGCAGCCAATCCTGCTTTCGCGGATAGACCTGAGTGGCCAGGGGAAATGCCTCCAGGCCCAGGCGGGCCATGATCCTGGCTTCAAGATCTTGGGCCTGTCCCGACTCTTTTCCTGGCTGTGCAGAGGAGAGGAGCTGCGTGTAGGAGGCCGAGGTACCGGTGGCACCCTTGAATCCCTTGGCCTTCACCCCCACTCGCATACGCTGCAATTCCTCCAGATCCATCAGTAGGTCGTAGCCATACTGGGCCAGGCGGTAGCCAACCGTCGTCGGCTCGGCGGGTTGGAGATGCGTGTAGGCCATGCAAGCCTGGTCGGACCGCACTTCGATCAGCTCGGCCAGACCGGCTAGCAGGTTTCGCAGCCGGTCCAGCAGTAGATCCAGCGCCTCGCGCAGGCGCAGGGCATCGGCATTGTCCTCAATGTCCATGCTGGTGGCGCCCAGGTGGATGATGCCGCCGCCCACCGGGCACTGCTCGGCAAAGGCCTTGATCTCAGCCATAAGATCGTGCTTGATCTCGGACTCGATCTGGAGGGCACGATCCACATCCACATCGCCGGCATGGGCGCGCAGGTCGGCAGCCTGCTCGGGGGTAACCAGGCCGAACTCTACCTGAGCCTCGGCCAGTGCCACCCAGACGCGGCGCCAGAGACGGCGCTTGTATCCCTCGCTCCAGATGTGGCGCATCTCTTCTGAGCCGTAGCGCCAGGTCAGCGGCGATAGGTAGGTCTCGTGGTCGTACATGATCCCCCCCATAAGCTCCGCGGAACCTTCGGCTCCGTGGAACCCTGTCTAGGTATACACCTCCGGCCGGCGGTCGGTCAGGAAGGGAAAGAGCCTCCGGGAGCGCGCCACCTCGTCCAGATCCAGCGTGGCGAGAAATAGGCCCGGCTCCGCGCCGGCCTCGACCAGCACGCGCGCCCAGGGGTCAACGGCAGCCGAGTAGCCGCCGAATTCCCCATCGGCACCGGTACCAGCCCGGTTGACGCCGATGACAAAGAACTGGTTCTCCACGGCCCGGGCGCGCAGCAAGAGCCGCCAGTGCTCCACCCGGCGGACCGGCCACTCAGCCGGGATTAGAACGAGCTGAGCTCGAGCGTCTGCGTAGCGCCGCCACAACTCGGGAAAGCGCAAGTCGTAGCAAATGGCCAGGGCCACACGCCCCCAGGGCAGTTCAAAGATGGGCAGGTCCGCGCCGGGTGTCATGTACTCAACCTCTCCCAGGGGCGCCCAGAGGTGGACCTTGCGATAGGCGCCTATCCGCACGCCATCCGGCCCATATAGAGCGGCGGTATTGAACGGTTTTCCTGCCGGATTGGTCTCCAGTGCTGAGCCGGCGACGTAAAGGCCATGCGTTTGTGCCATGCTGGCCATCAGTGCAAAGTGACCACTATCCAGAGGCGCGATGTACTGCTCGATCCGGCCCAGATCGTAGCCTGTGGGCCAGAGTTCCGGCAGTAGCAACAGGTCAGCGCCCTGAGCAGCCGCCTGTGCTGCCAGTGATTGCGCCTTGGCTGCATTCTGTTCGGGTTGGCCCAGGGCGATGTCCATCTGGGCCAGGGCAATGGTGATCTCCATAGGTTCCCTCCTCGGGGACCATTATACCCCATTTGGGTCAGAAGTTCATCTTTCCTGGTCGGTTGGATCCCCCTCCCAGCGCCGGAGCCAGGTCGCGAAGCGGTTCATCTGGTGGTCGGGGCAGCGCATCTCATAGTCCCAGTACCAGGCGGCCTCGGCACCATCCCGGGCCCCGAAGCGAAAGCGCCTGCGGTAGCGGACAGTGTGCTCGGGGCACAGGTGACGTCCACAGCGCGTACAGTGGGGCAACACCTGCTGAGATTCGCCGGCGCAGAGGCCACAAGTACGATGGGGCTGGTCCCGATCGCGCTTCCGCGCCCACTGGCTCTCGTCGCGGGCCAGATCGTTGCTGGCGACGCGGGCGCATTCGGCACAAGCGTCAGACCCGAAGAAAGGTCGCATCTCTTCGTCCAGGAGAACCCGGTCTGCGTCGCATACAGATCGATGGCATTGGGGGCAATAGCCGCTGGCTGGCGCGCCGCACAAGTAGCAGCGGTCGGGCTCAACCTGCCCGGCCGAAGGTCGAGCACGGCCGGATCGCCTGCGCGGCGGCCTGGGCTTGGAATCGGTCATGATGTGCACCCTGCTGCCAGACCATCCTCTTTCTGGCCCAGAGACGACATGGGCTCAAAGGACATGATGAACTGATTGTAGCCCATCGGTGAACGGGAGGCAAATCGTGATGCGCCGGTGATCGGAGCGTAGGGACAGGATACCTGGATCGTCCACCCAGGGCTTGAAATTCGGCGCGGAACGTGATACAATAGGTACGTGGGCAAGATCTTTTTGATCGCAGCGGACTGGCAGTTCCGGGCGTTGGTCCGCGCCCAGCTCTTGGAGGAGGGCTTCGAAGTGAGGCCCTGGGCCTCCTTGAGAGCTGCGCTGCAAGACCTGGTCATCAGCGGCGAGCAAGCCTGCCTCACCATCCTGGATACAAAGGATCTAGACCTCGAGACTGGAGCAACTGCAGACCTGCTGCGATTGACGAGAGAAACGCCCCTGATTCTCTGCGGGGACGAATTGAGCCAGCGCGCCCTCAGAAGGGCGCGCCTGAACAAGCTGGTTGCCAGCCGAGCGGCCATGGGTCGGGAGGGGATACCACCAGTTCAGGTTCTGTTGCGGCCGTTCCGCGTAAGGGATGTGGTTGAATCGGTGCGGAGGGTTTGGGCATGTCCGGACGGGGAAGCAGACACGGCAGCATCTGTGGATGCCGGAGGCGGATAGGTACAGGTTGGCTTGGTCTGCTGCCTGCGGCTGCCCTGCTTCTGGCCATGCTGGCCGGCTGTGGCCCGCAGGTGACACCAACGGTCCAGGCACCTGAGCCCAAGGTCCAGGTGCCTGAGCCAACGGTCCAGACCGTTGAGCAGAGCGCAACGAGAGCGCTCACCCCATCCGCACAAGGAGCAAGCGACGACCGGCTGGAGGAGAGAATGAGCATGGTAGATCGCCAGATCCGTCGCCGGGGCGTGACGGACCAGGACGTATTGGAGGCGATGGAGCGCGTACCCCGCCACGAGTTCGTGCCAGAAGAGTTTCAGTCCCAGGCCTACGCCGATCGCCCCCTGCCGATCGGTTATGGGCAGACCATCTCCCAGCCCTACATCGTGGCCCTCATGACCGAGCTGCTGAACCTAAAAACCACCGACCGGGTGTTGGAGATCGGGACCGGTTCCGGTTACCAGGCCGCTATCCTGGCCGAGATCGTCGCCGAGGTCTATACGGTCGAGATCGTCGAGGCTTTGGCAGTAGAGGCCAGGGGACGTTTGGAGCGGTTGGGCTACGAAAATGTCCATGCCATCCACGCCGATGGATATTTCGGCTGGGAGGAACATGCCCCTTTCGATGCGATCATTGTGACCTGTGCCCCGGATCATATCCCCCAACCCCTGGTGCAACAGTTGAAGGAAGAGGCAAAACTGGTGATCCCGGTTGGCCCGCCCGGCGGATACCAGACGCTGTGGCAAGTGACTCGGTTCGGCGACGAAGTTCAAAAGCGGAACGTAACCGGTGTGTTGTTTGTACCGCTGACGGGCGAGCATTGAGGTTACCGCCCTGGCGATTGCCAAAGGCTGGGTGAAAAGCCCAGCCTTTTCGTTTGGCGCAGATGCCGCGCGCCGGGCTGTGGCCTATTCTCGCAGGCGGGTATCGAGGGCGGTGTGGCGCTCAGTGATCTTGTTGTTGCGTACGGCGATGCCGATGGCCCGCTGGGTGCCCACCAACACGACCAACTCTTTGGCGCGAGTGATGGCCGTATAGAGCAGGTTGCGCTGGAGCATGACATAGTGCTGGTTCAGGACCGGCGCGACGACGGCCCGGTATTCGCTGCCCTGGCTCTTGTGGACGCTCACAGCGTAGGCGTGGACAAGCTCGTCCAGCGCCGAGAATTCATAGGCTACCTCCAGGCCATCGATGTGGACCATCAGCACCTGGTTCACAGTGTCCAGGGCCGTGATGCGCCCCATGTCGCCGTTGTAGACCTCTTTGTCATAGTTGTTGCGGATCTGCATCACCCGGTCGCCAGCACGAAAGACGCGCGTCGCCTGCCGGTACTCGGCCTTGCCCTCGGCTGGCGGATTGACCGCTGCCTGCAAGCGCCGGTTCAGCTCGCCAACACCCGCTGCCCCCCGGTGGAGTGGTGAGAGTACCTGGATATCCTCCAGCGGGTCAAAGCCGAACTTGCGCGGGATGCGATTCTGCACGAGGTCCACGACCAGGTCGGCGGCCCGCTCAGCGTCGTCGGCAGGAAAGAGAAAAAAGTCGGTGGCTGTTCGACTGAACTGGGGCATCTGGCCCCGGTTGACACGGTGGGCGTTGCGGACAATGAGGCTGCCCTCGGCCTGGCGAAAGATCTCGGTCAGGCGCACCAAGGCCGCCACCTCCGAAGCGATGATGTCGTTGAGCACATTGCCTGCGCCGACGCTGGGCAACTGGTCGACGTCACCCACCAGGAGCAGGTGGCTTTCGGGGTGGACTGCCTTGAGCAGGTGATTGGTAAGGAGCAGGTCCAGCATAGAGGATTCGTCGACGATGAGCATGTCGACGTCGAGGGGGTTCTCCTCGTTGCGCTGGAACTGGAAGCCCTTCTGTGGCTTGAACTCTAGCAGGCGGTGGATGGTCTTGGCCTTGCGGCCCGTGGCTTCGGCCAGGCGTTTGGCCGCCCGGCCGGTAGGCGCGGCCAGGGCATAGCTGCAGTGCCTGGACTCGAGAAGGCGGATGACTGTGCGCACGGCCGTGGTTTTGCCGGTGCCGGGCCCGCCGGTGAGCACAGATACCTTCCCGGTCAGCGCGGTGCGAACCGCATCCTGCTGGCCTTGGTTGAGGACCACGCCCCCCTGTTGGCCCAAGTGCTCAAAGACACGGTCCAGGTTTGCCTGCCGGAAAAAGTCCAGGCGACTCTTCTCCACGTTCAGGATACCCTTGAGGCGGTTGGCGACGCCGATCTCACCGTAGAAAAAGGGCGGCAGGTAGACGGCCTGCTGTTCGCCGAGGGCGCGCGCCGGTGGCTGGTCCGGGGGTGAGTAGGTTAGCTGTCCGCTTGCTTTGCCGGTCAGGGGTTCGAGGTACAGTTGCTGGTCAGCGGCCAGGTGCTGGATGCCCTCGGCCACCAGGTCAGACGGCACGTCGAGGATACCGACGCTCTCGTGGATCAGCTCGCCCTGGGGCGCATAAACGTGGCCATCGTCGGCCATCTGGCCCAAGGTGTAGGATATGCCGGCCTCGACCCGCTGGCGGCTATCATGGGCCAGGCCCAGCTCGCGGGCGATCTTGTCGGCGGTGAGAAAGCCGATGCCGTGGATGTCGCGGGCCAGGCGGTAGGGATCGTTGCGCACCACGTCGATGCTGGCGTCGCCGTAGGTCTTGTAGATGCGCACCGCGTGGGAGGTACTGACATGGTGGCTCTGCAGAAAGAGCATGACCTCCTTGATCGCCTTTTGCTCCTCCCATGCCTGTTGGATGACAGCAGCGCGATGCTTGCCCACGCCCAGGACCTCGCGCAGGCGCTGGGGCTCCTCCTCGATGACCTGCAGGGTATCCAGCTTGAAGCGGCGCACGATGCGCCGTGCCGTCACCGGGCCGATACCCTTGATCAGGCCGGAGCCCAGGTACTTTTCGATACCGGCAGCGGTGGCCGGCAGGACGGTGGCGTATCGTTCCACCTGGAACTGGCGGCCGTAGCGCGCGTGGCTCGTCCACTGGCCGTGGAGTCGCAGGTTCTCGCCGGGGCTCACCTCCAGCAGATTTCCCACCACGGTGACGGTGTACACCCGACCCTCAGGTGTGACCTGGGCTACGGTATAGCCGTTCTCTTCGTTATAGTAGGTGATACGCTCTATGGTACCGACCAGGACTTCGGACATCGGACCTCAAGGATTAGGTGTTTCACGGTCTACAAGCTGCTCCAGCGGCGCGAATCCGCCTGTGCCCGGATTATAGCCCAGGGCGCATAGGCCGTCAAGCGTAGATTCGCATGTCCTGATTTGACCGGGGGGCGTATTTCTGTTACAATGAGTTCCGTCCTGCCCCCATCGTCTAGTGGCCTAGGACACCGCCCTTTCAAGGCGGCGACAGGGATTCGAATTCCCTTGGGGGCACACAGTGTCGCCACTTGCCATAATCTCGGCGATAGAGAGGGACCGCTTCAAGCGTTCAAAGCAGTCCCTCTTTGCCATTGTAGAAAAGCACTGAAACCGCGTGATTAGCTCTACAAACATCCCCGATGAACTACAGTTGACCCGAGTTTCCCGCTTGCCAGCATATCTGCTTGCCAGACAGTCTCGCGAGATGGCGTGCCCCGAATCACCAGGCCCCCTCTGTAACCCCAATGTCCAACGGAGGCAGAATGGGCTGGTATCCTGACCGATGAGATTTTCGGCTAGAATGGCGCTCCCTGCTCTTCTACAGTCGCGCAAGGGCAGCGACATGGCGGGCGTTTGAGGGCCGTTGGAAAGTGTCCAAAGCCCACCAATCACGGTGAGCTTCACATGGAGAGCTGGCCTGTGGGGCGGTTGCTGCTTCCTGGGGATGATGGCGCGCTGCCTTTTGTGCAATGCCCCTAAGGTGTAGGCACATTCCTACGCTCATTGGAAAGCGCCCGGCGGGGTCTGGTCCGCCGGCCTGCCCAGACCGCAGCAAGGGTGAGCAACAAGGGAAGAGCCAGGACCGCCGACCCCAACCGCGGCTCCAACCAACTTCGGTCGGGGCTGGGATGGGGCCACAGCCAGAGGGGCTCAAAAACAAGCGGCTTGGCGAGCACGGCAAAGCCATAGGACACCCCCAACCAGACTAGATGCCCAGTCGGCAGCAAGGGGACCAGGCCCAGAGGCCACACCGAATACCACTGCTGAAACCAGAGGCAGGTAAAGAGTAGGTAGAACATCAAGATGGCGAACGCAGCTTGTACAAACGACTGCCAGGAAGGATCACGGCTTGCGCGCACCCCCTGCCATAGGGCAAAAAGCGCCGTAATGATGGCAGCAGCCAGGCTCACCATCGAGGCGGCGCGCTCCTCGCCAAGTGGCCCCTCCAGCAAGACATAGATCACTGCCGGCAAGGAGGTGGTGAATAGCTCGCGGCGGCGCTCGATCCCCAGCGTTTCTGCCCCGCTCCAAAAGGGAGCATATGCCAGCAAGACGAGGATCACCGCCGCGCAGGCCGTCACGGCAGCGTATCGCAGGCGGGCCTTGGTTCCCGACAAACTTCTCAGCGAGACCAGACCGGCGGCCGGCAGCAGCATTAGGGGCACAAACTTCAACAGCGCGCCAGCCACCAGTGCGAGAACTGCAAGCGTATGGCGGCCACAGGCTAGGCATCCCACGCAGCCCAGAATGCAGAATAGCATGACCACATCGTTGTGCCCTTGTCCCAGCGTCTCGTACAGAATCAGCGGATTCCATGCCAGGAGCAAGACGCTGGACAGTGCCCGCTCCTGTGCGGTGCGGCGCTGTAGGCTGGCGACGATGGCAATACAACCGAACAGAAACAGCCCGCCCAGGGCTTTGAAAGCCAAAACGTTGGCCAAGATACTGTCACCGGCCAAGCGGGCAGTCGCGGCGGCGATGAGCTCCCAGCCCGGGCCATAAGCCGAAGGGAAACGGCGCCAGCCAACATAGCGGTAGAAAGGGTCAGCCTTGAAATCAGTGGCAACTTGGTCGAACGGATTCGCGCCATATACGCCCAGGATGCGCCCATGCATGATGTTGTCAAAAAGGTCGGCAGCGTCAAAAGGATAGAGAAAGAGAAGGATCGCGCCCGAGATCGCCGCGCCTGCCAGCACAAGCGCCCAAGCCGCCCGGCCCTGAGCCCGCAGGGCAGCGCGCCAGCCAAGCCAGTAGAGTAGCCCTAGCAGCACAAAGCCAACCAGCAACTGCCAGCGCGCCAGGGGATTGTCCGCGGACAGACGGCGCAGATCGAGAAGGGGGCGCGGGTGGAGGACCAGCAGGTTCCAGGGTCGCACAAAAAGAAGCAGATAAACAGTTGCGTTTAGGGCAACCAGGCTTGCCAGCGCAAACAGCGGGTTTTGGACGGCTAGCCTGACGACTCGTCTAGCTCGCCAGCTCATCACGGACGCCTTGCCAACCAAGTCGCTTACTCCACAGGAATCGCCCTGCGTCCCACAGCAGCAGCCCGTACAAAGGCACAAACTGGGCCCACAGCGCGGCAGGCACCGGTTCCCAACGGATGAAGAAGGTGTAGGACAAAGCCACCAGTCCGCAAAAGAGCCACCAACCGGTCCATGCATCGGCTCGCAGGCCCAGTAGCCGGCCAGGCCGCACAAAGAGCGCAACCAGTGGCAGTAGCCATAGCAGGTACCAGGAGAACAGGTTCTGCGTCAACAATGTAAACGCACCGATCAGCCAGACGCAACGGCGCACCGCTACCTCGCCGCTGGCTGCCGGGCGCAATACCATCACCAGTCCCAGCAAGGCCAGGACGCCTAGGGTGAGGCCCAGAACGCCCAGATCGGGATCCAGGCCAAGGCGTTCTAGCAGGGGGATCAGCGCGCTGGCCAGGCCCATGTTGAAGCGCTCGCCGAAGTAGCGTGTCAGATAGCCAAGCACTTGAGAGCCATTGGTCCAGACGTAGGGCAGATAACACGCGACGAGACCAAGGGCAAAGGCCAATGGCAGCTGCCAACGGCCCCGGGAATGCCGCGGACGCCACAGGGCTGGCAGCAGCAGGATCGGGTAGAGCTTGAGGGCAGTCGCCAGACCGAGTAGCAGCCCAACCAGGCTATCCCGTTCTCGCACCCTGGCCCACCAGGCACCGACCAGCAGCGGTAGGACCAGGCCATCCACATGGGCTGCGTGCGCAGTCTCGAAGGCCAGCAGCGGCGACCAGAGGTAGATGAGGACGCGAGCCGGGGAACGGCTCAGGGCTCGGAGCAAACCCAGTAACAATCCACCGGCCAACATCCCGCCGGTAGCCATAACTGCCTGGAACCAGCGCACACTGTCGGGCCCGATGCGCCACAGCAGGGCGAAGGCCATCTCGGCGCCTGGTGGGTAGACGGTGACGGCTGCACGTCGATTGATTAGAGGCCAAATCTCTTTGTCGCGGAGAGCCCGCAGTTCGGGTGCATCGGGCGGATACTGATAGGGGCTAATGCCCTGCGCCTGTACCCGGCCATCCCAGACGTAGCGGTACATGTCGTCGGAAATCGTCGGGCGCGAGAACAAGAGCAGCGCTTGGATCGCCATGGCGACGGCAAAGCTGGTCAACAGAGCACGGCGGGAAAAAGTCTTCGACCGAAGCGCCAGAACGGTCGCACCGGCATAGAGGACAAAGGCGGTGAAATAGGCGACCAAGAATTCGACTGTGCGCTGGCGCAAATCTCCCAGGCCAAGGGCGTAGAGGTAGGGGAGCAGCAAGGCCAGCCCCAAGATCACGAACAGCCTATAGCGGGACCGCCGAATTGCCGTCATTGTTGCGCCACGCCGTGGTGGGACCAGAATCAGGTCAGCCAGGTGAGGGCACGGGCCAGGCGGTTACCGCCCTGTGCCACCTGCTGGAGCCGAGGGCGCAGCCAGGCATCCAGGCCCAATACCCGGCCTGGCGCAAAGGCAAACATGATCAGCGAGAGCAGCACCATCAAGTTGTAGGACCACTCCCACTCATAGGGATTGCTGATGCCTGCCAAGCCCAGGGCCAACTGGCCCGAGATGGCGATGGCCACGAAGCCACCGAGACGACTCAACAGGCCCAGGAATAGGCTGATGAAGATAAATGCCTCGGCGCCCCAGATGAACCAGCCGAACCAGCGGATGTTGGGCTGCACAAAGCCCTCCAAGAAGACGGCATTTAGCTTGGCTGCCCAGCCCAGATCCAGGTAGAGCTCGGGCGAACCCTGGTTGTCAAGGTTTGTGACAAAGAAGCGGCGTGGCTGGTCAGACCAGACGATCTCGATGCCAATCCAGTCGCACAGGCCACTGGTGCGCTGCAACTGGACTCGTCCGTTGGCATCCACACTGCCGGTGGTAAAGCGGAAATCACTGGGGCAGCCAAAGCTGGGGGGCAGCTTCCAGAAAAGCTGGCTGAAAAAGAGATAGGCCAGGCCCAGGCGGGCGACTACAAGCAGGACCTGGCGCAGACGGCGCTCCCACGTGGGCAGGGGTTCCGGTTCGTACGTGACTGCATCGTTGTTCATGGCATCCTTCCTTCTCTTTTACAGGTGGATCCTTCAGCAAGAAGCCAAGGCCCCTCTGGCAGGCTGGTCGCCGATATCGTCGATGCTGCCCAGACACAGACCATGGTCCGCGTCAAGCACTGGGACATGCCAGAGACTCCTGCGCTAGTGTCCATTCTGCCAAGAAGTTCGCACAACCGTTCAAGTTCGCAAAACCCCCTAGGCATTATAGCTCAAATCCGCCAAGTTGCCCAATCGACCTCCGATACTAAATAGCTCCACAAAAGT
>JASFHU010000024.1:0-15836 GCA_050123055.1 Anaerolineae bacterium | reverse complement strand
GACCGGCGCGCGCAGGGCCTTGAAACCGGGCACCAGGTTGTAGAGCCAGGCATAGGGCAAGGCAACGTCGAGACCGGCCGCCTGGCCCGGCGCCAGGTAGAGCCGGGGACCCAGGGACAGAAGGAAAGAAGCCAGGATCAGCAACAAGAAGAACCAGCGGATGCTGCCACGGCCGCGGACCAACCCCCAGCCCGCCAGGGCCAGGGCCACGATGCCCGGGAAGAGGGCATCCACCGGATAGCCCCCGGCGATGGGCGTATCGTCGCTGGGCAGCCAGCGCCCGTGGAGCACGCTGCCCGGCGGCACCATGAGATATTGGCGCAGGCTGGCAGAAAAGGGCTCGTTGTCGGCCAGGGTGCGCTCAAAGCCAAGCTCGCGCTGCACTTGAAAGTAGGGCAAGGCGAAAGGTAGGATGATCAGGGCACAGCAAAACGCGGCCACCAGAAGGAAAAGGAGCACTTTTCGGCGAGCGACGAACCAATCCTTGATGCCCATTGCCCCTTTGTGCCGGATTCCCTCGTCTCCAAGGACCAGCTCCCAGGCCAAAAAGGCCAGGACCGCCAGGGCCAGGAGGATGGCATAGTAGAAGGAGGAGAGGGCCTGCAAACAGAAGAACAGGACAAAGGTGGCGACGTGGCGGAGGCGGGGGTGGCGCAGCAGTTGATGCAGCGACAGCAGGGCAAAGGGCAGCCACTGCGTGGTCAGGAGTTGGGCCTGGGCCAGGTTGGTCATGCGGTAGGAGGAGAAGGCAAAGATGGCGCCCGCCACCAGCCCCGCGCTCGGGGAGCGCGTCAGTCTCAGCACCAGCAGGTAGGTACCAAAACCCGACAGGACAAAGGACAACAACAGGGCCACATTGTAGCCCAACACCGGGTTGCCGGTGACCGCGGTGAGGGGCAGGGCCAGCAGCCCGTTGCCCAGCAGCAGCTCGGAATAGGCCAGCGTGCGGGGATAGGGGGCAAAGATATTGGCGTCGAATAGATGGACGGGATCGCTCAGAAGCTGGTGCCCATCCCAGGCTGTGATCCAGACGTTGAGCAAGGCATCCTGCCGATCCTCCACGGCGTCGGCCAGGTGGAGGGACAGGGGATAGGTCAGCACCAGGCTGAGAACAACAAACAGCAACAGCGCTGCGACAGTGGCTCTACGCAACGCTCACTCCCCTTTCAGGTCGCCCGATCGGATGGGCCCACCAGTTCTCACGGGCAAGATACCACTTGCGCAGCGGCATTGAAGCAAACCATCATCCAAGGCTCGAGTTCTTGGTACCAAATTCTACCGCAAGAGAGGGGATTGTGCAAACTAGGTGTCCATTGAATGGGAGGACCTGCTGGGGGCTGCTGTTTCAGTGTATCACTGTCGCAGGGGTGCCCCTGCATGGGGAGGAAACAATTATCCGACGGCAGTGAGTTAGGTGCCCAGACTTGGGTTTTGCCTTTCTGGCTGAAGGGTGATATACTCCGGCAATGGTCGCCAGCTACCTGAAAATGCTCCGCCTGTTCGGCCGGGACATACGCCTTTTTCTGATCTGCGCCGCCCTCGTTGGTCTGGCCTGGGACGGCATGCGGGCCGTGATCCTCAACCTGTACCTGCTGCGGCTTGGCTACGGCCCGGAGTTCATCGGCCTGATCAACGGCCTGGGCGCCCTGGCCTTCGGGCTCCTGTGCCCCGTGGCCGGCGCGATGGGTACGCGCTGGGGCAGCCGCAGCGTGCTCATCGTCGGGACCAGCCTTCTGACCGCGGGGTTCGGACTGCTGCCCCTGGCCGAGTCGCTGCCCGCAGACTGGCGTTCAGGATGGCTGATAGCCACCACCATCGTGACCCACCTGGGATTCGCCCTGTACCTGGTCAACGGGTTGCCCTTCATGATGGATGCCAGCGGCACCGAGGAGCGCATCCACGTCTTTTCCGTCCACAGCGCCGTGCTCCCCCTGGCCGCATTTGCCGGCAGCTTATTGGCCGGCGCGCTGCCCGGCATCTATGCTACCCTGTCTGGCGTCCCGCTGACAGAGGCCGCACCCTACCGTTTTCCACTGTGGCTCTCTGCGCTGCTGCTGGCTCCCTGTATTCTGGTGCTGCTGTCCACCCGTTCCGTCGCTGGAACACAGAAGCAACCCATGGCGAGCAGCGCATCTGTCACGGGCGCAAGCCGCGCGCCCTGGGTGTTGATCCTGGCCATCGCGCTGGTTATGGCCCTGCGGTTTGGCGGGCGGGGGACGATGGCCACCTTCCTTAACGTCTACCTGGACGAGGGGCTGGGCACCCCGACGGCCCTCATTGGCGCGCTGACAGCCACGGCCCAACTGCTCTCGGTGCCGGCGGCGCTTGCTGCCCCGCTGTTGGTCGCTCGTTGGGGGGAATCTCGCGCCATCTTTCGCGGGACCATGGGCATGGCCTTGTTCGCGCTTCCGCTGGCCCTGATTCCCCACTGGGCCGCAGCAGGCTTTGGCTTTATCAGCTCGGCGGCCTTCTTTTCAATGACTGTGGGGCCGATGCGGCTTTATAGCCAGGAACTCGTGGCGCCGCGCTGGCGAGCCACCATGGCCGCGTCCTTTATGATGGGGGCCGGTCTTGCTTTTTCGGCCGTGTCTCTGGCGGGCGGCTATGTTATCGTAGCCTTTGGCTATGAAGCCCTCTTCCTTGGCGCGATGGCACTCATGGCTGCCTGCGGATTGCTCTTCTGGGCCCTGTTTCGCGTGCCCCACGGCAAGTTGGCCCCCCAACCTTCACCCGAACATGCAGAGTAGGCAGAGCCCGCGCAGAGGAGAGCACAAGTCACCCGGTCGCAGATCATGACTGAGGCTACGCCTCCCAGAGATTAAAGATCACGCCAAAGGGGTCCTGGATGTAGCAATCTTGGCCCTTGCCTCGCCAGCGCAGGACCTTGCAGCCATTGGCAACCAGTGTTTCGCGAGCTGACTCCAGATCGTCGACGAACAGCTCCATGACCGGGCCGCGAACCTCCTGGTCTTCGATGATAAAGAGATTCAGTGGGCTGGCGTCCAGGTCAGCCAGTTGCGGGTCGTCAGAACGATCCTGGAAGCCAAGGACATTGGTGTAAAAGTCAACGGCTTCAGAGAAGCAGCGCGTCCTGACTGCTACGTTGGGGCTCATTCTAAAGGCCATATTTGTATGCTCCTTGTCCTATCGTGGGGCGTTCACCATTGCTCAACAGCCGCAGCACTTGGCCCGAGGCACGTTATAACCCCTATAAATACTATAGCAGGTTATAGGCAGGATGTCAAGGGGGAAGCGGAGGGCCCTCTGCCCCAGCGCGCGTGCCACCTTGACGCCAGTTGTGTTTTGCCGTATGATGAGGGTGACGATATGGGGAATGTGGGGAACGATGCTAGATAAAGTCAAACTGGTGGAAGAACGATACGAAGAATTGAACCGGCTGATGGCCGATCCTGACGTGGCGGTCGACCACGTCAAGGTGACCGAGTATGCCCAGGAACAGGCCGAGATCCAGGAACTGGTAGGGACCTATCGCCGCTACAGGGCCCTGGACCAGGAACTGGCCGACACGCGCGAACTGATCGAGATGGAAGACGACCCCGAGATGGCCGAGATGGCCGGGCAGGAGGTAACCCGCCTCGAAGGCGAGATGGAGGCACTCTACAAACAGATGCGCACCCTGCTCCTGCCCAAAGACCCCAACGACGACAAGAATGTCATCATCGAGATCCGGGCCGGGGCTGGTGGCGATGAAGCCGGCATCTTTGCCGCCGACCTGCACCGCATGTATACCCGTTACGCCGAAGCCCACAAGTGGAAGACCGACCTACTGAACACCCACAGAACCGGTGTGGGCGGATTCAAAGAGGTGATCTTTGAGATCGCCGGTAAGGGCGCCTACTCCCGCTTCAAGTATGAAAGCGGCGTGCATCGCGTGCAGCGGGTCCCGACGACCGAATCCCAGGGGCGCATCCACACTTCGACGTCGACAGTGGCCGTGCTGCCCGAGATCGACGACGTAGAGATCGAGATCAACCCGGCCGACCTGGAGATGGCCGTCTATACCTCTTCGGGCCCGGGCGGCCAGCACATGCAAAAGAACTCTACCGCGGTGCGTATCACCCATAAACCCTCCGGCATGGTCGTCTCTTGCGAAAGCGAGCGCAGCCAGACCCAGAACCGGGAGCGAGCCATGGCCGTGCTCCGCGCCCGGCTCTACGAAGAGGAACAGCGGCGCCAGGATGAGGACCGGGGCGCAGAACGCCGCTTGCAGGTCGGATCAGGCGAGCGCAGCGAAAAGATCCGCACCTATAACTATCCTCAGAACCGGGTCACCGACCACCGCATCGGGCTGACCCTCCATCGTCTGGAAACCATCATCGACGGCGACCTGGACGAGATCATCGACGAGCTGGCAACGACAGACCAGGCAGAGCGACTACAAGCCATAGGGGTATGAACGGATGAACAGCGGGGAGGCTCTGGCCCAGGCGACGACCCGGCTGCGCAACGAGGGCGTCGAGTCCCCCCGGCTGGACGCAGAGTTGTTGTTGGCTCACGTGCTGGACGCCAACCGGGCAGCCATCCTGGCCCGGCCCGATCAACGCCTGACCCCCAAGCAACTGACCCGCTACCGCGACCTGGTCAGCCGCCGCGCCGGTCGCGAACCCCTGGCCTACATCGTCGGCCACCGCGAGTTCTACGACCTGGACCTTGTCCTGGACCGTCGCGCCCTGATCCCCCGCCCCGAGACCGAGCTCCTGGTGGAGCACGCCCTGCGCATTGCTCGCAGGATGGCACCCGAGATGAAGCCGCTCCACATCGCCGACGTGGGGGCCGGCAGTGGAGCCATTGCCGTCACGCTGGCGGTGCACCTGCCCCAGGCCACAGTCTATGCGCTGGACGAATCGGCCGGCGCGCTGGAGGTTGTCGCCGAAAACGCCCGTCGCTGCGGGGTGGCTGACCGGATGCGCTGCCTACACGGAGATCTGCTGTCGCCCCTACCTGAGGATACCCCGCTGGCCATGATCACGGCCAACTTGCCCTACGTCTCGACCGCCGAATGGCTGGCGCTCGCCCCGGAGATCCGCGATCACGAGCCCCGCGCCGCCCTCGACGGCGGCGCCGATGGCCTGGGACTCATCCGCCGCCTCCTGGCAACGGCCGGGAGCCATTTGCGACCCAAGGGCGCGATCCTGATCGAGATCGGCGCGAGCCAGGGGGCCTCGGTGACCACCCTGGCTCGTAAACATTTCGATCGGGCCTCTGTGCAATTGGTGCAGGACTACGCCGGCCTGGACCGGCTGGTCGTCGTCGAAACTGCCTATCTGTAGGCCACCAGGCCAAAGGCACCCGGTTTGCGCACGACCCGTCGAAACCCGGCCTCTTGGAGCCGGCGTAAGACGCCCCTGGCCACGTTGCGACCGGAGCGGCTCTCCAGGTCTCCGATATAGTGGAACATCCGTCCCTTGGGCTTCAGAATGCGGAACAGGTGCCGATAGCACTCTCCGGAATAGAGCTCCCCGGCCAGGCTGAACATGGGCGGGTCGTGGAGGATCCGCGAGAATGCCCCATCCTCGAACGCCTGTATCTCCTCGAACGAATCGCCCACGATCTGCTGGATGCGGGGATCGTCGAACAACGGTAACGACCAGGGATTCAGTTGTGCCACCTCCAGCACAGTGGGGTCCAGCTCAATGGTGACCACCTCATCGGCCACCCTGGCCGCCTGGATGGCCGTGTAGCCCAGCCCGGTGCAGGTGTCCAGCACGGGACCCTGCAGGGGTGAGATGGTACGCACCTTGGTCAGCGTATCGCGGTGAGGATCGATCCCCTTGATGCGGTGCATCAGGACGCCGGAGATTAGGAGTGTGGGCGCCCCCTGGGTGGGCATCAGGCTGTAGAAGCGGTCCAGGTATTCTGAGAAGCGCTGGATCTTTTCTGCATCGTTGTCCCGTACCAGGTAGCAGACCGACTCGTTCTGGCCGATCTCCTCCAGCCTCTCCCAGCTCAGCCGCTGCCCGCCGGGCAGACCCACCCCCTCCGGCCCCAGCAAGACCTCGGACCTAGTCAGCCCCAGATCCAGGGACGCGACGGCCGAGCTTTCCCCCCCCTGGCGAGCTTCAAGCAGGGGGACCACCGTCAGGTGCGACAGGACGGTGGGGCTAGTCATGCTCTACTGACTCGACTGGCATGGGGGGCAGGACATGCGGTCCCTCGGTCGACCCTTCCGATGCCCAGGCATCGTGTTCCAAGGTGGCCATGCCGATCTCGCCAGCCCGGCTGATGGCAAACTTGACACAGATCGGCCCTACGATCTGCACCACAAAGGTCGTGGCCGTGATCACATTGATAATCAACGCGCCCAGGGCCTGTCCCTCTGCCCCATAGGCCGAAAAGCGGTTCGCTGAGGAGAGGGCCAGGCCAATAGCCACACCGGCCTGGGAGAGCAGTCCCAGCCCCAGATTATTGCGCACGACCGGTTCGGCGCCACCCACCGTACCGCCCAACCAGGCGCCAAAGAATTTGCCCCCGCTGCGCAAAAGCACATAGGCCACGCCAAGCAGCCCCATCGTGGGCAGCAGGCCCACCTGGAATCGTGCCCCAACCAGGGTGAAAAAGAGGACATAGATCACCGGTCCAGCCTGCTCGATAGTGAAGCGGATATGCCGTCCGTGCTCAGGGCAGCGATTGACGACCACCATACCCAGGATCATGGTGGTCAGGATGAGGGAAAAGCCAAAAGCCTCCGATAGCCCCACGCCGAGAAACACAAAGCCAATGGAAACGGCCATGGCATCGTGTTGGACCCTCATGCGACACATGATCCGGTCAAGCAACAATCCTAGTCCCACCCCCAGCACCAGAGAACCGCCGATCTCGATGAGTGGCAATTGGACCATCTGCAACACCGACGGAGGCCCTGACTGGGCCAGCAACGATTCGGCAAAAGCCGCGGCCACGCTAAAGAGCACCAGGGCCAGGGCATCATCCATGCCCACCACGGCCAACAGCGTCGTGGTCAGAGGACCTTTGGCATCGTATTCGGCCAATACGTCCACCGTCGCCGCTGGGGCCGTTGCCGAAGCCAGGGCGCCAAAGATGAGGGCTGTGTGCAAGCTCTGGGTGATGGCATAGATCCCCACCGAAACCAGGACGAATGTCCCCAGCGCTTCAAACAGGAGGATAAAGAGGATACTGCGCCCCAGCCGGCGCAATTCACCGAAGAGCAGATGGCTTCCGATGTCAAACCCGATGAGACCCAGCGCGATCTCGCTGATGAAGAGTAACTCTCGGGAAAGCTCCAGGGGAACGAAGTTGAGAAAGGAAGGGCCGAGGAGTACACCGATCACAATGAAGCCCACGACTTGAGGGATGCCAAACCGTTGAAATAGCTTGCTGCCCAGGAACGATACGGCAATAATCAGACCGATGAGGGCTAGGATGTTCGGTTCAAAATGGATCCCCAATGATTCAAGCATGATACCTTGTACATATTACAAGCCCGTTTTCGCAGTGCAAGCTTGAAAACGGGCTTGAACGCTCGCCGAAGCAACTTTGCTACTGGAACTTATCGGAGGTTGGCCATCAAGTCATGGCTGTCCCCATCCTCGCCTACAGTGGTCTCTGCCAGTTGGAAACACTCCCAGGCCTGCAAGTCGCGCATCGCTTCCGGCGGAAGCAGGGCAAAGATACTGTCCGGGTTGAGCTGGGTGGCGTGACATTGCACGGCCGCCTGCTTGACATCCCAAAAGTCCTGGACATCAATATCTGTCGTGCAGGCATCGTCGGGCAGGCCAAACGGCTCATCCAGGCGGTTGAGATACCGCTCCGGGAGTGCTATGCCCAGCTCCTGCATCTTGGCAACCATGTCACGGAAGAAACGCTGAGGGATGGACGTAAAGTAGAGTTTCTTGGCCTGGTGCGGCTCCAATCCCGCGGCGATCTGCTCGGGATACCGGGAGGCGTCGGCTGCGGCCTCAAAGGCCGCCTTGGTATGGTAGTGGACGGCAATGTGATCGGGGTGGCCGTAACCGCCCGTCTCATCAAAAGTCACCACTACATCGGGCTGCTCACGGCGGATGTGAGCCACGATCTTGCCTACGGCCTCGTCAAAATCGGCCATGGCCAGGGAGCGCATGTCCGTGTTCTCCGACGTACCGGCCATGCCCGAATCACGATAGTCGAGAAAAAAGAGATTCTCGATCCCCAGCGACCGGCAGGCGCAACGAAGTTCCTTTTCCCGCACCTCACCCAGGCGTTCGGTGGTCGCCAGCTTGGGGTCGCTGATCTCACCCGCTTCACCCCTCGTGGCGCACACCAGTACCACCCGTACGTCCGGATCGGCCCCATAACGGGCCAGCGACCCACCGCTCCCGAACGATTCGTCGTCGGGGTGGGCAAAAACGGCCATCAGGGTGAGCCGATCGTTAGTTGACATGCTGATAGATCTGGAGTACGTTACCGTTTAGATCTTCGAAAGCGGCCAGTTTGACGGAGCCATACTCAAACACGCCACCGACGAACTTGACCCCCTGGCCCTCCAGCTCCGACCTGGCGGCCTCGATATCATCGACCTTGAAAACAATCGTGGCTCCTTCACCCACGCCCAGCTCCGGCCGGCCCTCAGGACCGGAACCATAGCGGCGCAGCGCGATGGTGACATTGCCAGCATCCAGCTCTGCCCAGTCGGCCGACTGGTACTTGACCGGCAAGCCCAGCTTGTCGCGGTAAAAGGCCACGGCCTTGTCCATGTCATCCACGTTAAAGAATACGTCGTCTACCTTTTCGAACATCTTTCCCCTCCTGGAAATATAGCTTCTTGACCATTATACGTGAAAGGCAAGGGGCAAAACGTAAGCCATATCACGACCGGCAGCGCACGCAGCTCGTCCTACGCATAACGATCCTGGAAGCGTATCATATCAATAGACCGGGGGAAAATGGTGTGTGTGCGGGCGGCAAAGCCGCCCGCACACACACCGCCCCCACCTATTGATAAGATAGATGGAAGCGGGCATCGTGCTTCAACGTCAGCCGCAAACCCGCTTCCAGTTCTGTGGCGGGCGTCCAGCCCAGCAGTTGGCGAGCCAGATTCACGTCGGCCAACAACCGCGAGACGCCGCCCGACTGGGTCTGGTTGTGGAGCACATTCACTCGCCGGCCGGTGACCCGTGCCACAGAGTCAGCCAACTCGTTGATGCTGACTTCTTGCCCGGAACCGATGTTGATCACCGCCCGGTTCACATCGGTGGCTGTGGCTGCTGCCACCAGTGCATCCACCACGTCGTCCAGAAATACAAAGTCCCGGCTTTGGCTGCCGTCGCCAAAAATGACCACCGAGCCCCCGGTCTGCGCCTGCCGGAGGAGTTGGGGGATCACCGGCGGATAGCTGGGCGGCAGATCCTGCCCTGGCCCATAGGCGTTAAAGATGCGCAGCGATACCGTCTCGATATCGTACAGGGCTCCGAGGGTGGACACATAGTGCTCGGCGGCGATCTTGCTCACGCCGTAGGGAGAGTTGGGATTGGGTGAAAGCCGCTCATGAACAGGCTGGTGGCTCTGCTCACCATAGAGCGCCCCCGACGAGGCAAACACAACCCGGCGGACCCCGGTGTCGCGCATGGCCTCCATGACAGCCACGGTACCCCCAACGTTGACCGCGTTATACTCGGTGGGGTAGTGGATCGACTCCGGAACACGTACCCTGGCAGCCAGGTGATAGACACAGTCCACCCCCTGGAGCAGGGTCCAGAGCTTGGGCACATCTCTGACGTCGCCCCGGGTCAACAGTACCTCGGGCGCTAGCCGCCTCGGATCTCCGGCTGTGAGATCATCCACCGCGAGTACCGTGTGGCCTTGGGCCAGCAAACGGAAGGCCAAGCCAGCGCCCAGAAACCCCGCACCGCCAGTGATAAGCGCGCGCATGTCGCCCCCCTACCTCTCCAAAAGCTCAGGCCAAACCGGCACCAGCACCTGCCACTGCTCAGGCCAGCGGCGGATGATCCGCTCCAACGCAGCGAGAATGCGCTGCATATTCAACTGCAACTCCTCATCCCGGTTTCGGGTCCGGACCATCTCCATAGGGGGTTCCAAGTGCATGGCATATCGTTGTGTCGTGGGAGAGGGAGCACAGTAGGCGATGCTCACGACCGCGCCGGTCCTCAGCGCCAGCCGGACATGGCCCGAGGGCAGGCGGGCTGGGCGACCAAAGAAGGGGAACGGTTCGTCCAGATCGCTCACCGGGCGGTCGCCAGCCAGTGACACTATGCCGCCACGCCTCAGGAGCTTGATCGCCTGGCGGAGGGCGGTGGAGCTGAGTGGCGTGACGGTCACGCCTGTACGTCGACGCGACTCGTTGATCATCTCGAACCCAGGAGGGGGATCGGGCAGGGTAAATAGCTGCATCTCGGGCAGATAGGGCGCCATGGCATGCCCCCCCAGATCGAAACTGCCCAGATGGGGGAAGACGATCACTACCCCACCCCTCCGGTTCCACAGCGAGCGAGCAACCTCGATCGTTGCTTCTGGGATGTCCACCAGGGCGCCCATCTCCTCCTCAGACAGCCGCAGAGCCCGAAAGAGATCAAAGTAGCCGCGGATGGCCGTATGGAGCACCTGTCGCGTCGTCTGCTCCAGGGTTTGGCGGCCGACCCCTTTCCCCAGCACCGGGCCGAGGTTGGACTGTACGATGTGATAAAGAGCAGGTTTCAGCCGACAGACGGCGCCCGCCGCCCACCAGGACAAGCGGTGGCCAACCGCATCAGGGGTATGCCGTGCGAAGAATAGGCCCAGCCGAATGGCCCATGGGCCGCTGACCAGGCGTTGCAGCTCTGTCATCAGTTCGGCTTGTCGGCTACCTTGTCGTCCAGATCTCTCAGCAGGCTTGGCGCCTCCAAGAGCACCGGGGCCCCACGAACGACGCAGATGACCGTGGCGATCCAGCTCAGCACGACGGCCACGGTCAACACTGCGTCCGCCGTTCCGGCTTTGGGCGTGCCCGCCCAGAGCCCCTGCAGGCCCATGGCCAAGGCCAGCAGGCAGAAAGCCGCGGCTTTGGAAATGCCGTACAGCGAGCGCATAAAGCCCGACGCAACCAGCCGCCGACCCCATTTCGTCTGCATCATGCCGAAGGAGGTCTCGCCCCATATCAGGCTAAAGCTGCGCACCGTGTCCACCAAGCCGCCACGGATGATAAAGATGACCGGGATGGCTACCGAGATCAGGTGCAGATGGGCATATACTATCCACAAGACCTGCTCCACGATGCGGTCCACGGCAATGTCCAGCTTGCTGCCCAGCATCCCCGTCTCCTTACGGCGGCGGGCAACCATCCCGTCCAGGGTATCCATAAAGATCAAAAGGAGTACGAGGCCGGCCGTGATGATATGGACAATCGGATTGTCCACGTAGAGCAGCAGGACGACTACGATAAGCAATGGAAGGCGCGCCAACGTAATCGTATTTGCCATAGCTTTCCCTCAAGGCCTAGTTTGGAACTGTTGGTGCAAGTATAGCACCTCTGGCCGGTTTTGCCAAACCTTCGCGCTACGGGGGGCGCTACCCTTTGGACCGGCTGCTCAAGCGCTCGATGTAGCCGAGCACAGCTTCCTGGATCCGGTCTCCCCAGCGCCAGAACACGACAGCAGCCAGGGCGATCCCGACAAAGAGCACAACCCACCAGACAGGCTTGATGCGCGACACATTGGCCCCCACCAGGACGGAGACAAAGACCCCCGGCAGGCGTCCCAGGGTCATCAGGATCAGGAATTGCCGGAAGGGCATCGGCGTCAACCCGGCAGCCACACAGGCCAGGTCGTCGGGAGCGAAGGGCAAGAGCCAGATCAGAAAAAAGAAGAGAGCGCCACCCCGGCGGACCAGGTCGTCCATGCGCGCCATCGACTGCTTGCCGATGAGGCGGATGACCAGCGGCCGCCCAAAACGGCGCGACAGGGAAAAGATGATGGACGAGCCGATGACCATGCCGATCATGGGATAGAGCGTCCCCAACCAGGGGCCGTACAGATAGCCACTAACCGCCTCGATGGCCTGGCCAGGGATGGGAGCCAGCAGGGCCTGGGTCATCTCCAGCAGGATGATAGCCACCGGCCCCCAGGCACCGAGCTGCTCCACCCAGGTGCGGACCTGTTCTGGATCGGAAAGAAAGTCGTAGATGGGCCGCCACCAGATGATCAGCGCGGCGATCAGGGCTGCTACGACCAAGCCCGCCAGCAACCAGATCCACCAGCGGACCGGAGATCGACGCTCAGACATGGTCCTCACCCGTGGCTCCAGCCTGAGCGGATGCAAGACCGGGCAACGGCAGATCGGCCCTAAACCAGTCAAAGCTCCCCAGGGAGCGAAAACCGGCTTCGCGGAGGGCTTGGCGCAACGGCAGGTCCTGCTCCGGCGCCATCATGCCGATCTCGACCAGCCCGGCGGCTACGGCACGGTTCACCGTACTGTGGATCAGAGCAGCGCGGACCAGTTCGTTCGAAGCGGCCAGAGATTCGATCCACACGCCTTGGTAGAGGAGCGTCTGTACCTCGAGCAGCTCGGCGTAACCAGAAGCTTGCCCCCGGTGCTCTGCCTGAAGAAGGGTGGTCCCAGCCCCGACGGAGGGCAGGGAAGCCACACCTGTGGGCAGCCACTCCGAAAGCGCTTCCACGCTGTGCACCTCGCCGATGGTGACCCCCAAAGCGGTCCAGGGCCGCGGGGCGCTGATCTCAGGGCGGCAGATCAGCAGATCGCAGTTCCCGGCCCGACGAAACCCCGCCCGCGCGAAGGCCCGCGCCGAGGCAGCATTGTCGGTTGCGATGACGGCCCTTGCCCGGCGAGACACGGCCATGCCCTGGGCTGCCGCCTTCCGGATCAGCCAGGTCCCCACGCCCTGGCCGGTCCATGCCGGCTTGACCGCCAACAGATCGATCTCCCAAGAGGGACCGCGCAGGCCGCTGGTCAGAAAAGCGGCGACAAAGCCGACCACCTGGTCCTCACAAACGGCCAGCCAGGCGCGCTGGGCACCAGCGGTCAGCATGGCCTGAATCTCTGTGGTACTGTAGGGTGTCTCATCGAACGTCGCCTTTTCGACGGCCAGCAACCCTTCGGCATCGGCCAACGAGCCGTCAAAGGCACGGATGATCGGCTTGCGCTGCATGTGGCCCACTATACCAACAAACTGTCAGGCCGTCAAGGTCGTTTGTCAGCTTGCCTCAAAGCGAGTATAATGGCCGCTATCAGGTTGCAGCACCTGGATGCTGGGATCTGCACGTCGAGGAGAGATCTGTGAAAGCCAAGCGGACATTGCTGCTGATCACGGTTTTCGTGGGAGGCATGACCAGTCTGGGGGTTGAGCTGGCAGCCGCGCGCTTGCTCGATCCGTTCTTTGGTAATTCGCTGCTCATCTGGGCTGTGCTCATCGGCATGATGCTGCTCTACCTGACCGTGGGCTACTATGTCGGCGGCAGGTGGGCCGACCGGAAGCCCTACTTCCGTGTTTTGTACCAGATCACCGCCTGGGCGGCCCTGCCCATCGGCCTGGCGCCATTCATCGCTCGGCCGGTACTTCTCTGGTCGGTGAAAGGCTTTGCCCAGTACAGCGCCGGTATCCTGGCCGGGTCGCTGCTGGGCGTGGTGGCACTTTTCGCGGTGCCGGTGACGTTGTTGGGTTGTGTCTCCCCCTTTGCCATCCGCCTGTCGATGCAGGGCGAGAGCGTCCAATCATCGGGCCAGATCGCCGGAGGGCTCTATGCCCTGTCCACCGTTGGTAGCCTGGTAGGTACATTCTTGCCGGTGCTGGTCCTCATCCCCAACATTGGCACCCGGAACACCTTTCTGTTCTTTGCCTTCACACTGCTGGCCGTCTCGCTGGTGGGCCTATTCTGGGAACTCAAGGTCCGCGCCCTGCCTTACCTGCTGATGCCCGCCGCGCTGGTGGCGCTGATCTTGTTCTACCCTGGCGGCATTATCAAACCGGCCGAGCAGGGCGAGCTGATCTACGAGACCGAATCGGCGTACAACTATATCCAGGTGGTGCAGTGGTACGACGAGATCTGGCTCAAGCTTAACGAGGGGCAGGGTGTGCACTCGATCTACAATCCCAACTCGGTGTTGGTAGAGGGCGTCTGGGACAACTTTTTGATCGCCCCCTACTTTAACAATCCGCCCTATACCGCCGACCAGGTCGGCAGCCTGGCCCTCATCGGCTCTGCGGCGGGCACCGTGGCCAAGCAGTACTCAGCCGTCTATGGTCCGATCCCCATCGACGGCGCCGAGATCGATCCAGAGATCATCCGCATGGGGCGCAAGTACTTTGAGATGAACGAGCCCAACTTGAACGCGGTCGCCCAGGATGGGCGCTACTTTTTGGCCAACAGCCCGAAACAGTACGACGTCATCGCCATCGATGCGTACCGCCCGCCCTACATCCCTTTCCACCTGACCACCCGTGAGTTCTTTCGCCAGGTCCGCGAACATCTAGGCGACGACGGCGTGGTGGCCGTCAACGTGGGCCGCACCCGCACCGACTGGAGCCTGGTCCAGGCTCTGGCCAGCACGCTCAAAGCCGAGTTCCCAAACGTCTACCTGGTGGATCTGGCCCAGGAGGGCTCGGACCTGACCAACGTCCTGGTCGTAGCCACCAGGCAACCGACCCGGTTGGAAAACCTGGCCGCCAATGCTGAGCTGTTGACCCATCCGATCCTGCAGCAGGTGGCCGAGGATTCGATCCCTCGCACGACGGAATTCACCACCCCCACCATCGTCTTTACTGACGACAAGGCTCCTGTGGAGCAGGTGATTCACGGGCTGATCCTCAGTTTCGTCGCCGGACAGTAGCGTACAGTTTTCGGGCAAGTACTGGCTCTGGAATCCGAGCCAAGGGGAGGTGCGAACCTGAGTAGCAGTGCCTATTCGCCAGCCCAACTCCCGGCAATGAAAGCGATCTGCGTCCGCCAGGGCACGCTCTGGCCAGCAAGCTGGCGTTGGAACAGCACCTGCACCTCAGCCAGTTCCTCAGCCGTGATCCGGCCCAGCAGGTGTTGGGCATAGGAGGGACGTTCCCGATCCGGGTCCTCCGCAAACCAGCCCTCGATGGCGGCCGGGCTGATGAGGGCTTCCGATTCTTCGTCCTCCTCCTGGACAGCAACGGTCTCGAATCCCGCTGCTTCCAGGTCGCGCTGCAGATCGCCGGCAGTCCAGTTGACCAGGGGATCGCTGGTCTCACCATAGATCCCCTCCTCGGCCTCTATGACCCGCCCTCGCAGGCTCTCGCCCAGGGAAGAGAGGTCCACCAGATCGTAGAGCCGCTGAGCCTGGTTGACGACCGTCTCGGCCAGGCTGATCCGGCCGCCAGGCTGGAGCAGAGTCCCCAACAACTGCAAAGCTTGGACCTTGTCGGCCAGCAGCCCCAGGGCGTTGCGCCCCACTATCGCGTCAAAGTGCAACTGCGCCTCACCGGCCAAGCCACCTTCGCTGCGTAGAGCCAGTAGCTCCGGTAGCTCCTCCAGGCCGTGGCCTGAACTGGACAAGGGGACGACGAGTACCACCGGGCGCTGCAGTTCGGGCAGCCCTTCCGCCTGCTGCCGCAATCCCTCGCCCGCCTGCCGGTCGCGGACCATCGCCCACGTCCCTCCCTCCGGCGCGCGCCGCACGATCTCCCAGGTCAGCAAGCCGCTGCCGGCGTTGAGGTCCAACACTACGTAGTGACGCTGCAGCCGGGCGGCATCCAGCACCCGGTCGCGCAGGCGTCCCAACCTCTGGCCGGCATTGCTGATGGTTCGTTGAAGCCAGCGGTCGTGAGCCCGCCCCCCAGGGCTGGAGGTCAGGATCTCGGAATGGCCCGAATCCTCGACCATGGCGGCCAGTTGCGCCTCGCGCCG
>JASFHU010000023.1:0-15936 GCA_050123055.1 Anaerolineae bacterium | reverse complement strand
GAGGCGGCGATCGCGTACTTGCGAGAGGGAAGGCGCGGGCGGGCCACTTTTCTGCCCCTCGATACGGTGCGCCCGGTCTCGAGGCTTGATGTGCCGCCGGAGGGGAGCATCGTGGGCGTGGGGGCCGATCTGGTGCGGGCGGAGGAGCGGCTGTCGCCGGTGGTGGAGATGCTCCTGGGACGGACGCTCATCACCCGCGACCTGGAGGCTGCGCGGCGGACCTTTGAGCGGCTGAGAGGTGGGTTTCAGATCGTCACGCTGGCCGGTGAGGTGCTGCGCTCCAGCGGTTCGGTAACCGGCGGGCAGAGCCGCGACCGGGCCCGCGGGCAGGTGCTGGCCCGCGAGCGGGAGTGGCGCGAGCTGCCGGATCGGATCGCGTCGGCCCAGACAAGCTACCGGGGCGTGGTGGCAGCGTTGGATGAAGCTCAGTCCTCTGAGGATCTGGTACGGGAGCAGTCGCTGTCGCTGGCTGTGGAGCTGAAGGAAAAGGAAATGGCCGCCGATCAGGCCCAGGCGCAACGGCGGGAGCTGGAGCGGGATGGGGACGAGATCGCCCGCCAGATCGACTGGCAGCAAGGTCTGGTGGCCCAGCTCGACGGCGAAGCCACGAGCCTCGACGCGGCTGAAGGGTCATTGCAGGAGGACCTGGCGCGTCTGGCTGCCGAGCGGGGGGCCGCTGAGCAGCAGGTGACCAGCCTGCAGGCCGAGCTGGACCAACTGCGGGGTGAAGTGCTGTACCAGCGCCTGTCTGAGGCGCGCACGGCGGTGGCCGTGGCCCGCGGGCGGTGGGAGCACCAGCAGGCCGACCTGGACGCCCTGCGCGAGGGGCAGGCGCAGTTGGAGGCCCAGGCCGAGACCAAGCGCAAACGCATCGCCGAACTGACGCAGGAGCAATCCTCGCTCGCCCAGCAGATCGGGGGACGGGTGTCGCGAGAGGCGGTGATCCAGGGCTGGCTGGCCTCGTTGAGCCAAAAGATCGAGCCGGCCGAGGCCGAGGTGGCCCAATTGGAGAAGGACCGCGATGACCTGGAGCAGGAGGAGGTCTCGCTCCGCGCCCTGCTGCGGGAGGCGGAGAATGCCTACTCGCAGTCGCTGCTGGCTTCGAGCCGGCAGGGGGACCGGCTGGAACGACTTCGCAGCCAGATCATGGACGATTTTGGCCTGGTAGAGATGGAACCGACGGAGGGCCTGGCAGAGCAACCACCGTTGCCGCTGGGGGATCTGGTTTCGGCGCTGCCGGTGGTTGAAGTGCTGCCCGAAGGCCTGGAGCGGGAGATCCATCAGACCAAGGCCCAGGTACGGCGGATGGGGGCGGTGAACCCCAACGCGCCCGACGAGTATGCCGAGGTGCTGGACCGGTACACGTTCCTGACGACCCAGGCTGCCGATCTGGAGGAGGCGGCCAGCAGCCTGCGAGAGGTGATTGCCGAACTCGATGAGGTGATGCGTCGCGAGTTCCTGGAGACATTCAAGGAGGTGGCGGCGCGCTTCCGGGAGAATTTTGCGCAGCTTTTTGGCGGCGGGACGGCTCGCCTGGTGCTGACGGACCCAGAAGACGTCAGCCTGACCGGGGTCGAGATCGTGGCCCGGCCGCCGGGCAAGCGCCAGCAGACCCTGGCTCTGCTTTCTGGTGGGGAGCGGTCACTGACGGCGGTGGCGCTCATCTTTGCCCTGCTAGAGGTCAGTCCCCCGCCCTTCTGTATCCTCGACGAGGTGGACGCCATGCTCGACGAGGCGAATGTGAAGCGCTTCCGGAGCGCGTTGGTGGAGTTGAGCCAGCGCACGCAGTTTATCGTCATCACCCACAACCGGGGCACGATTCAGGCGGCGGATACGATCTATGGCGTATCGATGGGCGACGACAGTGTATCACAGATCGTGTCGCTGCGAATGGAGGGCGAGCGGATCGCGGCCCCGGATGGGTCGGCAGTGGAGGTTGCCAAGGACGGTTGAGTCCGAGGTCCAACGGACCTCGCTGCCCCAGCGAATGCCCCGGAACCAGCAGACTATGGCCCTCGCGGCATCACCGCACCAATTACAGAAGGTGCGTTGGACCTGAGCTGCGTCAAGGATGGCTGGGCTGTCCTTCAGCGGCGAACTGGCGGCTGCCTGTGTCCAGGTAGCCAGTGGCTTCGGCGATGCGGATGGATGCAGTGTTGTCCTCTTCGACCATGTAGAGTGGTCGCAGGCGTTCTTCCAAGAGGGCGGCTGTGCAGGCCGAGACGACCGATTTGCCCCAACCCCGGCCCCGGCCCTTTGGGTGGACATAGACAAAGACCTCGGCAAAGGTGGGCGAGCGCCAGTTGGTGCCCGACATGGCAACCACCTGGCCCTGCGATTCGATCTGGAAGCGGGGTGTGCCGTCGGCGCTGTTGACCTGCTGGACCAGGACATTGATGGTGGGCTGAAACTGTGCCGGCTGGAGCCGGTAGATGTGGAGCAGTGAAGACCGGGAGACCTCCACGTGGGCGCGCACGGCCGAAGCCAACACCAAAGGGACGATGATCTGGTAGGGGCGATTGGGGGCGAGGGCCGCGCGCACCAGGTCGCCTACGGCTGCCTCATCGGGCGCGCTGAGGGTCACTAGCGGGCGAAAGAGGTCGATGCCGGTTTGGCAGACGGCGATAAACCCATCGACTCTGCCCTGGGCATCGCGGTGAAGGGTTAGCTGTGTGCGCCGGGGGTCGTGTGACAGGACGTAGTAGCTGCGCAGTGCGTCGGCCGGGTCGGTGGGCGATAACAGCGGGCGGATGGCCCGTCGCTTGGATTTCAGTTCGTTCAGTTCCTCTAGCTCCATATGGCTGCCCTTCCTGGTGGTCTCAATCCTGTCTGCACCCCCCGCATTCTAGCCCAGGCAGGCCGAGCCGTCAAGCTCTAACTGCGGCGGGGGCAGGGCTGCTGCTGAGTTGAGAACTTGATCCAGTGCGATCAGTGCGGATCGACCGCCTACAGCGCAGGATCTAGCGATCCTGCGCGAGCAAAGAACTCTGACCCAGGCAGGCCGAGTCGTCAAACCCTAACTGCGCCGGGGGGCAAGGAACTAGGCAGAGCGGGGGACTGGAAAGCGTTGGCTGTATCAGTAGGCTGCAATCCAGCGCTCCAGGCTGGTTAGTGAACAGTATATTGGGATTGCAGGAGCGCCGGGTCACGGACCCGGCGCGAGCGATAACGGGTCAACTACGGTCTACTGGGGATGCAAAGAGGGTAGCTTTGCACGGGCAGAGCTACCCTCTGGTCAATTGTACCAGCAGGAGGGTGCCGGCTACTTGTAGCTGTTGAGTACCTTCATATAGTTGGCCCGTTCAAAGGCGGCCGGCTCGGGCACCGATCTGTGGCTCATGCTGCCCTTCATCTGCTCGACCGACTCGTATTCGTACTCCTCCATCCAGGTGGTCACACCCTCCAGGAGCTCGTCGATCTTGCCGATGCCTGCTTTGAGCAGGACGGAACAGACGTTGGCCACATCGGAACCGACCATGACGGCCTTGATCACGTCCTCTGTAGTGTGGATCCCGCTGGTCAGCGCCATCGAGCAATCGACCTTGCCATAGAGAATGGCGATCCAACGCATCGGCAATCGCATCTCGACGGGACTGCTCAGCTGCAGGTTGGGGACCACCTCCAGCTCTTCGATGTCGATATCGGGCTGGTAGAAGCGATTGAATAGGACGAGGGCATCGGCCCCCTCGGCATCGAGCAGCGAGGCGACGTGGGGCATGGCGCTAAAGTAGGGGCTGAGCTTCATGGCTACCGGGATGCTCACGTATTTTTTGACATCCTTGAGTAGCTTGACGTAAAGATCCTCGATGTCGTAGCTCATGAGATGGAAGTTGGTGGGAATGAAATAGACGTTGAGCTCGACGGCATCGGCGCCTGCATCCTCGAAACGCTTGGCGTAGCTCGTCCAGCCACCGGGGCTGATGCCGTTCAAGCTGGCGATGATGGGGATATCCACGGCCTCTTTGGCCTGTCGGATGTGTTCCACATAGTCATCGGGTTCCCGCCGGAATTCGTGGACCTGTGGGAAGTAGGTCAGGGCCTCAGCGAACTGCTCGGTGCCGTGCTCCAAAAAGTGGGTCAGGGCCTCGGCCTCGAATTCGATCTGTTCCTCGAACAGCGAGTGCAGCGTGACCGCCGCCGCACCGGCGTCCTCCATCCGCTTGATGTTGTCGAGACTGGCCGACAGCGGTGACGCCGACGGGACGATGGGGTTCTTGAGTTTCAGACCCATGTAGGTGGTGGTAAGATCAACCATTGACCGGTTCTCTCCTTTCAATTAAGGCAAAGGACGAACGGCAGGTGGTGCAACTCGATTGCTGCTCGTCCTTTGTCCGTGGTCGTTCGTCGGCTAGGCGCTATAGTCCAGGGACGCCAACTGCTGGTACATACGCCAGCGATCGTTGACATCCTGCTGAGCCAGGGCGATGAGTCGTTCAGCCTCCTGGGGCTTGGTCTGGGTCAGCATCTTGAACCGCGTCTCGTTGTAGGCATAGTCCTTCATCGGGATCTTGGGCGCCTTGGAGTCGAGCTGCAAGGGGTTCAACCCCTGCTCCACGCGGCGCGGATCGTAGCGGTACAGCACCCAGGCGGCGGAATCGACGGCTGCTTTCTGCTGGTCGAAGCCGGTCCGCATGTTGATGCCGTGGGCAATGCAGTGGCTGTAGGCAATGATCAGGCTGGGGCCGTCGTAGCTTTCGGCTTCGACAAAGGCCCGGACGGTCTGCCGGTCGTTGGCGCCCATGGCGATCTGGGCCACATAGATGTTGCCGTAGGTCATGGCGATTATGCCCAGGTCCTTCTTGGGCAGCGGCTTGCCGCCGGCGGCAAACTTGGCGACCGCAGCGCGCGGGGTGGCCTTGGACATCTGGCCGCCGGTGTTGGAATAGACCTGCGTATCGAGCACCAAGACGTTGATGTCGCGGCCCGAAGCCAGCACGTGATCCAGGCCACCGTAGCCGATGTCATAGGCCCAACCATCGCCGCCGAGGATCCAGACCGAGCGTTTGACCAGCATATCGACAATGCTCTTGAGCTGGGCTGCCTGTGGCGAACCCAGGTTGGCGAGCTTGCCCTTGAGCTCGGCAACGCGGGCCCGCTGGGCGGCAATGTCGGCCTCGGTGACCTGTTCGGCACCGAGCAGACCGTCGGCCAACTCGTGGCCGATGTCGCCGCGGAGCGCGTCCACCAGCTCGCGGGCGTACTCGGTCTGCTTGTCGATGGTCAGGCGGAAGCCAAAGCCAAACTCGGCATTGTCCTCAAAGAGGCTGTTGGACCAGGTCGGTCCGCGGCCGTTCTCGTCCACGGCGTACGGGGTGGTGGGTAGGTTGCCGCCATAGATGGAGGAGCAGCCGGTGGCATTAGCGATGAGGCTCCGGTCGCCAAAGAGCTGGCTGAGCAGTTTGACGTAGGGTGTCTCTCCGCAGCCGGCGCAGGCCCCCGAATACTCGAACAGCGGTCGCAGCAACTGCGAGCCTTTGACCGTGTTGGTCTTGATCTGAGTGCGATCGAATTCGGGAAGGTCGAGAAAGTAGGCATAGTTCTCCCGCTCCTGGAGCCGGATGGGTAGCTGGTCGGCCATGTTGATCGCTTTGCGCTTGGGCTGCGTCTTGTCCTTGGCCGGGCAGGCCTCGACACACATGCCGCAGCCGGTGCAGTCCTCCGGCGCCACCTGGATGGAAGCGACCATGCCCGCATACTCTTTGCCCCGTGCTTTGGCCGACTTGAAGGTCGGGGGCGCGCTCTCGAGCAGTGCCTCGTCAAAGATCTTGAAGCGGATGGTGGCGTGGGGGCAGGCCAGGGTGCACTTGGCGCACTGGATGCAGATATCGGGTTCCCAGACCGGGATCTCGAGGGCAATGTTCCGCTTCTCCCATTGGGTGGTGGCTGCCGGATAGGTACCGTCGACCGGGAGAGCAGAGACGGGCAGCGAGTCGCCCTGGCGGGCCATGATGGTCGCCGTCACCGTCTGGACAAACTCGGGCGCCTCGGGCGGGACAACGGGTGGCATGTCGATGTCGCTGGTGACGCTCTCCATGGTCTCGACGCGGAAGAGGTTGGACACGGACATGTCAACGGCAGCATAGTTCTTTTGCACGACCGCTTCGCCACGCTTGCCATAGGTCTTTTTGATGGCCTCCTTGATGGCGGCAATGGCTTCGTCGCGGGGCAGCACGCCGGAGATGGCAAAGAAGGCGGTCTGCATGATGGTGTTGATGCGCGCCCCCATGCCTGTGTCGCGGGCCACACGGTAGGCGTCGATGACGTAGAGTTTGATGCCTTTGTCTATGATCTGTTGCTGGACCGTTCGCGGCAGCTTGTCCCACACCTCATTGGGACCGTAGGGCGCGTTGAGCAAAAAGGTCGCGCCGGGGGCCGCGTTCTCTAGCATGTCGAACTTTTCCAGGAAGACGAATTGGTGGCAGGCGATAAAGTTGGCCGAGGTGATGAGGCAGGTCTGGCGGATGGGGCGCGGGCCAAAGCGAAGGTGCGACACGGTGACAGCGCCGGCCTTTTTTGAGTCGTACTGGAAATAGCCCTGGGCGTAGTTTGGTGTATCCTCGCCGATGATCTTGACGCTGTTCTTGTTGGCGCCGACGGTGCCGTCGGAGCCCAAGCCAAAGAACATGGCCCGCACCACGTCGTCGCCCTCGATGTTGAAGGCCGGGTCATAGTCGATGCTGGTGTGGGTCACGTCGTCGTTGATGCCGAGGGTAAAGTGGTTCTTGGGCTCGTCCTTTGCCATCTCGTCAAAGAGACCTTTGACCATGGCTGGGGTGAATTCCTTGCTGGACAGGCCATATCGACCGCCGATAACGCGGACCTGGCGGTCGGCGCCCTTTTCGGCCATGGCCGTGATGATGTCCTGGTAGAGGGGTTCGCCGGCAGAGCCCGGCTCCTTGGTGCGGTCCAGTGCGGCGACGATCCTGGTCGTGTCCGGCAAGGCATCGACAAGGTGCTCGGCGCTGAAGGGACGGAAGAGGCGGACCTTGAGCAGGCCCACCTTCTCGCCCTGCTCGACCAGGTACTCGACGGTTTCGTGGGCCACCTCAGCACCGGAGCCCATGATGGCAATGACCCGCTCGGCGTCGGGGGCGCCCACATAGTCGAAGAGACGGTATTGGCGACCGGTGAGCGCGGCGAATTTGTCCATCGCCTGCTGCACGATGCCGGGAAGCTTGAGGTAGAAGGGATTCACGGTCTCGCGGGCCTGGAAGAACACGTCGGGGTTTTGGGCGGTGCCACGGATGAAGGGCCGCTCCGGGCTAAAGCCGCGGGCGCGATGAGCCATCACAAGTTCATCGTCGATCATGGCTCGCAGGTCTTCCTCGAGCAGCAGTTCGACCTTGTTGACCTCAGAGCTAGTGCGGAAGCCGTCGAAAAAGTGGACAAAGGGCACGCGGGACTCGAGCGTCGCTGCCTGAGAGATCAGGGTAAAGTCCATGATCTCCTGGGGCGAGTTGCTGGCCAGAAGCCCCCAGCCAGTGGCCCGGACGGCCATGACGTCGCTGTGATCGCCAAAGATGGACAGTGCCTGGCAGGCCACGCTCCGGGCGGAGACGTGAAAGACCGTCGAGGTCAATTCACCGGCGATTTTGTACATGTTCGGGATCATCAGTAGGAGGCCCTGGGAGGCGGTAAAGGTGGTGGTCAGCGCACCGGTCTGCAACGCTCCATGGACTGCGCCAGCGGCGCCACCCTCAGCCTGCATCTCGACTACGAGGGGTACCGTACCCCAGATATTGGTCTGCCCCTTGGCCGAATAGGCGTCCGCAATCTCGCCCATCGAGCTGGAAGGGGTAATGGGATAGATGGCAATGACTTCGTTGACCTTGTGTGCCACATAGGCCGCGGCCTCGTTGCCATCTATGGTGATCATCTTTCTTTCTGCCATAGAAACCCCCTGATTCGGATTTGGTACCTACACTCTTTGCATCTCTAGTGAAAACGCCAGGCTGATGAGCCTGGCGCGCGTTGAACCGCCTGTTATGAGCTAGATGCTTCAATCTGGCAGTTTCCACCGTGAAACTATGTCTCGCTCAAGAGCTACAAAATTATAGCATAGCGAAAACCATTTGTCAAAGGATGATTGACCTACGACGTAGCAAGGGTAGGGTGGGTCGTCTAGAATCGCCTTCTCCTGTACTGTCGCTCCGCTTGGCGCTGGCAATCAAGACAGAGCGTGGCTTCGGGGAGGATCTCCAGGCGCGCCGGGATGATACGATTGCCACAGGTCTCGCAGATCCCATAGGTCCCATTCTTGGCCATCTGCAAGGCATGGTCGACCGATTCGAGTTTGCGCTGCAATCTCTGGACCAGGGCGAAGGTTTTTTCTCGCTCATAGGTGTCGATGTCGGCCTCGTCGGCAGAGGGCTCGGCCGTATTGCGGAGATCGATGCGCAGATGCTCTATCTCAACAGTGATCTCCTGGCGCATGTTTTCCAGTCTCTCAACATCGGTTTGAACTTGAGTGGCTGTGCTTTCCATAGAGCGTATCCTTTTACAGACTTGTCTTTCAGCCTAATTTATGGTGCCGGAATATACCATACTTTTGTGTAGGCGTCAAAACCCGCAGTCCGGTGTAACGCTCATTTGTATTCTATCCGAGAATACGCTGAGAACGCCCGTTTCCGAACGGGCTCCGGCCTCGAGGACGAGGGCTAGAGCTTCTTCGGATGGGTGTTTAGGCTGGCTTTCGCGGCTTTATCTTTGGCCGCAGCCATCTCACGCTGTTGGAGCGGCACTGGGGGCAGCTCCGCTCAGCGTTCCGGCTAAAGAATCCGGTCCAGCGGTGCCCGCAGCGCATGCAGGAGAACTCGGCGTCCTGGTTTTCGTCGGCAGGCCTCGGGTTGCGCGGACCGGGCACCCGGGCCTTGGACAAAAGCTCGCGGGTGTCCTCGATCTCTGTTGCGGCCACGCTCTGGCGCACTTTTTCTGACTCTTGCATGATGGTTTGCCAGCGCGCACCTTCGGCGGCGGAGCACCACTCGAGTTGCAGCCGCTCGGGGCGGAGTCCTACCTTTTCCAGGCCGTCCCATAGGCCATCAAGCCGGCGCGTCGTACTGCGGTTTGCGTCGATGTAGTGGCAGTCGGCATAGTGGCAGCCCGAGACGAGGACCACGGGAGCGCCCTTTTTGAAGGCATACCACACAAATTCGGGGCTCACCCGGCCGGAGCACATGGTGCGGATGAGGCGGGCGTTGGGTGGGTAGGCCATGCGACTCACACCGGCGGTGTCGGCTCCGGCGTAGGAACACCAATTGCAGGCAAAGGTGACGATCTTTTCCTGGGGGGTGTTTTCCAGGATGGCATCAAGCTGGGCATAGATGGCCTGGTCGGAGAAATGGCGCATTTCAATGGCCTCGAACCTGCATTCGGCCGCGCAGGTGCCGCATCCGGTACAGGCCGCGCTGGTGACGCGGGCTACCTGTTTCTTTTCCCACAGGACAGCGCCAAAGGGGCAGACGCCAGCGCACTGACCGCATTTCTTGCAGAGGTCCTCGTCCACCACGGCAGTAATGGCCTCGACGGCAAACTTGTCCTTATTCAGCAGGATGGAGGCCCGTGAGGCAGCGGCGCTGGCCTGGGTCACGCTTTCGCGGACGTCCTTTGGGCTTTCAGCAGCCCCGGCAATATAGACGCCCTTGGTAGGTGTATCCACCGGGCGCAGCTTGGCGTGGGCCTCCTTGAGGAAGCCACTGGGGGATTTGGAAAGGCTGACAAGCTGGCGGACCGTCTCGGTGTCGGTGGCCGGCATGGCGCCGACGGCCAGCACCAACATGTCAAACTCGTGGCATTCCAGCCGATTGGCGGTGGTATTCTCGACGGTGAGCCACAGGTTGCCGGTGGCGGGATCCTCTCTTACCTCGCCTGGCAGGCCGCGGATGTAGCGTACCCCATTGCTCTTGCTGCGCATGAGGAGTTCTTCGAATCCTTTGCCAAAAGCTCGCAGATCCATATAAAAGACGGTGATGTCGGTGTCGGGGTAGTTGTCCTTCAGGTACTGGGCTTCCTTGATGGTGTTCATGCAGCAGACATTGGAGCAGTAGGGATTGCCGCGCTCCAGATCACGGGTCCGCGAGCCCACACACTGGATGAAGCCAATACGCTGGGGCTTTGCCAGGTCGCCAGGGCGCGCAAAGTGACCGCCCAGCGGGCCACCGGTGGAGACGAGGCGCTCGAACTCCATACTGGTGACCACGTTGGGATAGCGGGTGTAGCCATATTCGTCCAATGCGGTGGGGTCGTATACCTCCATGCCGGTGGCCACGATGATGGCCCCCACCTGGAGGTCGAGAACTTGGTCCTGCATGTCAAAGTTGATGCAGTTCTTTTCGCAGGCTTCTATGCACTTGCCACAGGCGATAGGGTTCTGGCCGAGGCACTCGTCCGAGATCACGATGTAGGCCGACGGCACAGCCTGAGGGAAAGAGATATGGATCGCCTTGCGGCTGCCCAGTCCTATCTGGTATTCGTCGGGCACGACGACGGGGCAGACCACCGAGCAGTCGCCACAGGCGGTGCACTCGTTCTCGTCTACGTAGCGGGCCTTTTTGCGGACCCGGACCCGAAAGTTGCCAACGTAACCCGAGACATCCTCGATGTTTGAGTAGGTCAGGAGTTCAATGTTGGGATGTCGACCGACATCCATCATCTTGGGGCCGAGAATTCATATGCTACACTCTATGTCAGGGTAGACCTTGTCGAGTTGGGCCATGATGCCGCCGATGGACGGCTCTTTTTCTACCAGGTAGACTTTGTGGCCTGAATCGGCCAGATCGAGGGCGGCCTGAATGCCGGCCACACCGCCGCCGATGACCAGGGCAGCATCGGTGACGGGAATCTGCTCCTCGTCCTGGGGGTAGAGCCAGCGAGCCCGGGCGACTGCGACATTGACGATGTCCATGGCCTTGCGCGTAGCTGCCTCACGGTCGCCGGGGGTTACCCATGAACAGTGCTCACGGATGTTGGCCATTTCCAAGAGATAGGGATTCAGTCCGGCCCCCTGGATGCACTGGCGAAAGATCGGTTCGTAGGAGGTCGGCGAACAGGAAGCGACCACGACCCGATTCAGGTTATGCTCGTAGATTGCCCGCTGAATCTCCTGCTGTCCAGGATCGGCACAAGTGTACCTATTCCCAACGACGGTAACAACGTTGGGCAGGGTTTCGGCATACTCGCGCAAGGCTTCGGTGTCTACTGGCCCGGCGATGTTCGATCCACAATCGCATACGAACACACCGATGCGCAGATTGTCTGTAGGCAACTTGTCCCTCCTATTTCTCGTAGCGCCCAGCCATCAGGTTTCAGGCCCTATGCTTCCTGGCACCCGCTCCCCAGGGAAGGGCGGAAAGCTGCTGGCACATGGCTAGCCGATTTGATCCCGCTGCCACGTCTCGTAGTGGTGGCCGCGCATGTAGTCTTGATGTTTCCAGGCTCTTCGCTCGTGGCTGGCTTGCTCTACAGCTTCACGGACAGCCTGCCTGAATTCCTCCGAATCAAACTGTTCCTTGCGAAAAAAGTCAAAGGCGTGGAACTCGCGGAAGGCTTTGCGTTGGGATTCCATCGTTCCATGGCCCGTGATCATGATCACTTGTGTAAAGGAGCGTCGCTCGTGAATCTCGCCTAGCAAGCGCATTCCGTCCTGGTTCGCCTCATCGGTTTCCACCAGGCGGATGTCCAGGACTGCCAGGTCCAGGTCGCCTGCCTGTTCGATGTGATCTCGAGCCTCCTGCAGCGTGGCCGTGCTTTCGACCTCATACCCCTCACGCTGTAGCAGGCCCTGCAGCAGTTCTCGCCAGTCGGCAAAGTCTTCGACGATCAAGATCTTGCCCCGCATTCTCGTCCTCCGCGTAGTCAGGCTTGGGGCTTTGTCCACCAAGCACTTCGCACTTTGCTCGTGCTTGGCGGACAAAGCATAGAAGTTGTCGGAAAATAACTTCTAGGTTGCTTCCAACCCAGCGTGTACGGGCAGGCGCACGGAAAAGGTCGCGCCGGCACCCGGCTCGCTGTCACAAGAAATGGTTCCTCCCTGGCGTTCGAGAAAGGTGCGTACCCACCATAGCCCAAAGCCCAGGCCACCATCGCTCTGTTTGAACATGTCCCACAAGTGTACCATCTGGTCTGGGGCGATGCCGCGGCCTGTGTCGCTGATGTCGACCGTTACCCAGGTGCCTGTATCATTCGCCTCCGCCCTGGTGTAGAGCTGGAGCTCTGCCTGGGGCTGGCCCTCCATGGCCTGCCGGGCGTTGGTGATCAATTCCAAAAAGATGTCGACCAGGAGTGAATTGCTCTCCACTGCTGGCAGGTCCCTTCCGTATTGTCGGGTTACCTGGATGCTGGACGGCAGGTTGGCAGCTGTCAAAGCTTCGTTCAGCAGGCGATTGACGTCGAACCGCGCCCGGGGCCCGGGCTCCTGGAAGGGTCGGAAGAGGGCGTCGGCCAATCTGAGGATGAACTGGCCGTTGCGCTCAATGCGCTGCAGATTGGCTTCGATCCAGTCATTATCCGATCGGGGTATCTCCAGGCTGGACACGGTCCGCCGGATCTCTGCGGCACTGACAGGCAGAATGCCGATCAAGTTGTTGATTCGGTGGGCCAGGGCTGTCGCGGCTTGCCCCATGACGGTCCACTTTTCGGCAGCGATCCGGCGTTCCTGCTCGGCTTGTAGCGCATTGTGCATCAGTTGAAGCTCGTGATGCTGGGTTGCATTCTGGATGGCAATGATGGCCTCCTGGGCCAGGGCCTCCAGCAGTTCGACATCCTGGCGGTCAAAAGCCGCCAGGCGCGTGCTTTCCAGCAGCAGGACGCCCAGTAGCTCGTCATGCACCGGCGCTTCGCCAGGTTTCCTGAGGAGCGGCACGGCCACGCCAGATCGCATCTCGTCAAATAGCAGGATGTTCTGTGGATCGGTGTGGGCATCGGGACACAGGTAGGGCTGTAGGTTCTCGGCTACCCAGCCGACAATGCCATGTCCAGACTGGAATGTGTAAGCGCGCACCTCGGGCGTCCAGCCTTCGCCCAGGTGGGCCTTGAGCACCAACTCGCCGGTTTCAGGGTTCAGCAGTCTCAGTGAGCCATGCTCCGCCCCAACCAGGCCGGTTGCCTTCTCCAAGATCAGGTTCAAAACCCGGTCGAGCTGGAGGCTGGAGGTCAGGGCGATGTCGATGGTGTGCAGGGCGCGAAACTGGGCCGTCATCCGTGTCAGGCACCTGGCCTGGTGCAGCGCGGCAGCCGTCATCTCGGCCAGTGACTGGAGCAGTTCCGCATCCTGTTCATCAAACATGCGCTCGGCCCCATCATCGGTGACGACCAGCACGCCATGCACTGTGTGGCACCATACGGACGGTACCGCGAGCACGGTAGGAGAACCTGCCTGTGCGGTCAGCATAGCCTGCCGGCACTCGCATACCTGACCGAGCAATCCCTCGTCCCAGGATTCCTGCACGGTGCCGTAAGAGGCCGCCAACTCGATCTGCTCGTGGGCTGCCTTGCAGATGTAGAAGGCGCTCCCGCTGGCGCGCAGCAGGAGGCTCGCCTGCCTGGTGGCGCTTTGCAGGAAGCCTGTATCGATGACCTCGAGCGGCTCTATGTCCTGATTCATTACCCTCGCCGGGTTGGTGAACTCACCATTGACAGTAAGAGACTTCAATGTCCGATGTGCCTTTTAACCTTGCCTGAATTGCTGGAGCAGCTTCCTCGGCTTGACCCTGTTCAATCTGAATCCTAGCTCGTCGGGCGTGAATCCAAGGGCCAAACCCAGCAGCTGGGGATAGTAGAGTACGGGTAGGCGATAGCTCACGCCGAATTGGCGCTCGATACTCCGTTGGTTGATCTCGTACATGATGTCGCAAAAGGGGCAGATGAGCACCATCCCATCGGCTTCGGTAGCATGGATATGGTCCAGCTTGCTCTTGGCGATAGACAAGGCGATCTCTGGGTCCATGGCCAGGATGCCGCCCCCACAGCACTCGGTCTCCTCCTCATAGGGTACCCACCGGGCACCCGTTGCCTCGATCAAGTCACCCAGTGTATGGGGGTTCTCGGGATCGTCAAAGCCGTCATAGATGTGGGCTGGTTTCAGATAATGGCAGCCATAATGGACAGCAAAGCCATAGGCGGAAAGGTCCATCCCCTGGCCTTGTCGTTGGGCATGGTCTCTCAACTCGCGCAGCCGGTCCGGGCCAATCTCTTCGTACAGGATGCGGGCGTAATGTCTCACGGAGACGGTGCCCTCGTAGCGTCGCCCCGTTGTGTCTTCAAGTTGCTGGTTGATGCTCTCCCGCAGGTCCTCGTCCTGCTGCAGGTGCTTGTTGGCCTCAACCAGGGTGCTGGTGCAGGCGCTGCACAGCGTGCAGATATCCAGCCCCTGCTCCTCCGCGAGAGCCAGGTTGTTGGCCGTCATGAGCAGTGCTGCCTCCCAGCTCAATGGCTTGGTTGGGTAGCCGCAACAGGCAAATCCATCCACATCCACCAACTCGAAACCCAGTCGCTCGGCCGTCCGCCGGGCCGAGATTTCGTAGTTCATGCCGCGCACTGGTACGGTGCAGCCAAGATAGAGGGCCAGCTTCACGGCTCCACCTCCCGCACCACCCCTCTGTGCACGAGAATGCGATGTACGTCCTTTGCGCGCTGCTGGACGGGTGGCAGCCCCCATTCCTCTCTGCGCTCGTTTTCGAAATCGGTGATCTCGTACAGGCGACCATAATCGCGCAGTAATTCTGCCTGCTGGCGGAATGCGGAGGGCACATGTCCTTCCCGTACGGCGATGTTGCGAATGGCATTCATCAGGTCGGGGATGTGTACGTCCTGCGGACACCGTTCCTGGCAGGTGTAGCAGGCCGAGCAGAGCCACACAAACTCGCTGGCCAGGACCTGCTCGCGCATGCCCAGTATGGCCATGCGGATGATGCGTCGCGGATTGTACTTGTCGGTCATCCCCGCCACCGGGCAGCCCGCAACGCAGGTGCCACAGGAGAAGCAGCGCAGGAAGCGCTCTCCACCTGGCTCGGCCATGATCTCAACCCGGAACCCCGGTTCCAGGCTACGAACGTCGATGATTTCGTCCCCGACCTCTGCCCTGTTCTCGGGCATGTTCTCAGACACTGCCATCTCCCTTCAGGCAAGCGCCCTGCCGACCCAACTTATCAGATCCTCGACCTCAACGGCCTGGTCTTCATCCAGATCCCGCGAGGCACAACTCAAATGGATCTGACATTTGGGACAGGTCGTCAGCATCACACGCGCGCCGGTCTCTCTGGCCTGGCGCAGCTTTTCCTTCTGGATCAGTTTGGAGCAGCCACTGCAATTGACCCAGGCGGTGGAACCGCAGCACATGGCACGCTCGCGATTGTCCTCCATCTCTACGACTTCCAGGTCTGGCACGCTGTTAAGCACCGCGCGAGGCGGCTCGTGGACCTTCAGGTAGCGTCCCATGCGGCAGGGATCGTGATATGTGACCGTTCCGGGCAGTGACTCAAGGGTCAAGCCCCCGGCGCCAAGCCGGTCAGCCAGCAGTTCGGTCAGGTGCATCATCTCGAAGGGCAGGCGGCCGACAACCTTGGGATAGTCGGTCTTGAAGGCGTTGTAACACTCGGCGCAGCCGAATACAACCTTTGTGGCGCCGCTGGCTTTGATGGTCTCCAGGTTCAGTTCGACCAATTTACGAAAGCTGTCGACGTCGCCGGCCAGGAGCAGGTCGGCGCCACAGCATCGCTCCTCGTTGCTGACAACTGGGGTGATGCCAGCCTGGTTCAAGAGTCGTACGGCACTGCGAGCGATCTCCAGCGCCTCGATCTCCAGGTCGGCAAAAACGACGTCAAAGAAGGGAAGGCAGCCGACAAAGTAAAAGTATTCGCCACTCTCCGAGACCTGCAGGTCGTCATCGATCCACTTGGTGCGATCTTGATGCACGTTCATGGTTTGGATGCGCATTACCTC
>JASFHU010000022.1:0-16150 GCA_050123055.1 Anaerolineae bacterium | reverse complement strand
CAGCCGCAGATTCACTTGTGCCATCGACCACCCCTTGTCTAGGACGCGAGGGCCGCGTCGCCGCACAGCTCGGCCAGGCCCAACTGCTCCAGCGTGGCCAGCAACGGGATCGCTGTGTCGACATCCCAGCCATGCAGGGCATAGTACTGATCCAGGAGTTTATCCAGCATCTCCTGGTCGGTAATCATGCCCGCATTGGCGCCAGCAGGCACCTTTTCGTTCATCATCCGCCAGGGCAGCAGGTCGTCCTTCCGGCGAGCGCCCTCGCGGACGTTGAAGCAGCGCTCGATGGTCACCATGCGCCGGCCGGCGAGCATCAGTTGTGCCTCGTCGAACGGCAGGCCCAAGCCCAAGCTAAACAGTTGGGCCATGTTCTTTGGATTGACGGCAAAGGCGGCGGTGGAGGTAAAGACACAGAAGCCAAGAGCCTCGGAGGCCGCGTAGACATCCTCGTGCCAGCGCACGATGTCGGCCCGCTTATCGGTGAGCCTGGGATTGGCATACTTTTCGTCGCCCGTGATCTCGCGGATCACGTCCAACGATTCCTGGGTGAACCCAAACTCGGCAAAGGTCTCGGTCATCAGGTGATCGGGCCCGCGAGGGTTCACGGCAAAGGCCAGGGCATAACTCTTGGCGGCTCGGGTGTCGACGGCCGATTGCTCCAGCCCTTTGGCCTGGATGGCCCACTTCCACGAGTCGCGACCTACCTCAAACGAAGCCTGCCGCGTGCCTCGCGACAGCAGATCGGCAAAGGCGCCGTCGCGGTAGGCGATGCGCTTCAGAATGCTGTGCAATGCTTCGACGTTTCCGAAGCGCAGATCGAGCCCGTCAGTCTCTTCAAGGCTCAAGATGCCCCGTTCGTAGGTCTCCATGGCCCAGGAAACCACATGGCCGGCCGAGATGGTGTCCATGCCCAGGTCGTTGCAGAGGCGATTGGCCACCAGCAAGGCTTCTGTGTCGGTGATGCCACACTCTGCACCCAGGGAGAGCACCGTCTCCAGCTCGGGTCCCGAGTCCTTGAACCGACCCCACTCGTGGGACAGAGAGCGGACGAAGCGGTGGCAGGCGGTCGAACAGCCGAAGCAGGATTCCCGCCCAATCAGATAACCCTCGTCGAGCAGGTATTGGCCGCTGAGGCGCTCGGCGTTGTCGATGGTGACCTGAGAGAAGTTGTAGGCGGCCAGCATCCCCATCTCGTTCAGGCCGGGGATCGACCCGGCAGTACCCCAGTTGTAGAGGCTCTCGGAGCCGGCATCGGCGGCCAGGCTGCTGCGCATCTCGGCCGCCAGTCGGTAGTACCCCTGGCCCCTGGTGGTCGCCAACCCGCCAGTCCCTCGCACGGCGATGGCTTTGAGGTTCTTGGAACCCATCACCGCCCCGACGCCGCCGCGCGAGGCCGAGTTGTACCGTGAGAACATGATGCATGAGAACAGGACCTGGTTCTCGCCGGCAGGGCCTATGACGGCGGTGTGGATCGCCTCGTCGCCCAGTTCTTCCTTGATGAGATCATCTGTCTCGCGCGTCCCCCGCCCCCACAGATGTTGAGCATCCCGGATCTCTACCTGGTCGTTGTTCACCCAGAGGTATACGGGACTGGACGCGGCCCCCTGGATGACCACATAGTCCCATCCAGCATAGCGCAGCATCGCGCCGACGTGGCCGCCGACCGAAACCTTCAGATACAGCCCTGTGGCCGGACTCTTGCAGGTGACGGAAGAGCGTCCCGACGAGGGGGCATTGGTTCCGGTCAATGTGCCCGTGGCAAAGATCATGACGTTCTCGGGACTCAGCGGATCCAGGTTCGCAGAGGTACGTTCGTAGAGAAGCTTTGCCGCGATGCCACGGCCTCCCAGGAGACTTTCCAGGTCATCCAGCGGCACCTGCTCGAGCCAGGTCTTGCGCTGGGCCAGATCGATATTGAGGATGCGTTGCTGCGAGATAGGCCTGGTCATGGTGCACCTCCCCTCTCCTCGTGGACCCGCGCGGCAATGACCTTGGCGGTCGCCCAACGCTTGACGTCGGCGATGCTCATGCCTGCCTCTGGCTGGAAGCTCAGGGCCCCATAGATGCAACTGGGGACGCAAGCCGGCTCCCCCTCGCATAGATCGCACATGATGGCCACGTCCTTTTCGGGCGGTCGATCTACAGCGCCGAACGGACAGGCCCGGATGCAGTCACCGCAGGCGATGCAGTCCTCCTCTTTGATACGCACCACCGGCACCGCCCGGTCGCGGTAGACGGCCCCGACCGGGCAGGCGGGGATGCAGGGAGCGTTGGCGCAATTGACGCAAACGATGGGCACGTTCAGCCCGTCGTCGTGGATCTGCATGATGCGGATCCGTGACAGCGTGGGGGCATAATGACCCTCTTTGGCAAAGGAACAAGCCAACTCGCAGGCGTGGCAGGCCGTACACTTGCTCGTGTTGATATTGAGGTTGCTGATTCCTGTTTCCATGTTATCCTCCAATCTGGCCAGCGTCTGGAAGCACCTGCGCCGCGTTGGCTTTGGTCTGAGCTGGCGGGACCTGGCCTGCCACAGGCGGGAGCCGATCCAGGAAGATGCTGTAGCCGCCGTCCGCCTCCAGCTCCGCACGGTGGGCCATCCCCCCTGCCCGTATGAGCAAGGCCATCTGGGCCACGCGCCGGCCCAGGGTGGTCGAGGCGCGAACGGTGACCTGCGCGTCCCGGTCACCAGCCTTGGCCAGCTTTCGCAGGCTGTCCTTCCGCTCGCCGCAGGCGGTCCAGCCGGCCGCGCCGATATAGGCCTCCCAGGGATCGCCGGTCACAGGGATACCGCCCATCACCAGGGCGTGGTTGATGAGCGCGGTGGTGGTGTGCTCCTGTCCGGCAAAAATGTGGGCGCCCTGGGTGATGATGCCGACAGCCCGCAAGCTCTTGGCGACGACGCCACCGTAATAGCTCCACAGGCTGTTGCCAAGCCGGTCGATGAAGCATTTCAGTTGCCCCGGAATGCCCAGGTGGTACACGGGCACCGAGTAGATGACGGCGTCGGCAGCGGCCCATCTGTCGCGCAGTTCCCCAAAGTCATCGTCCAAAAAGCACTCACCCTCACGCGAGCCGCAGGTGAAACAGGAGGTACAGGGCTTGAACTCTTTGCCGGCGATGGTGTACAGTTCCGTACTCACCCTATCCCCACCGGCCTCGGCTGCAGATTGCAGCGCCAGTTCCAGGAGAAAGCGGCTGTTGCCCTTTGGCCTGGGACTGCCAGAGATGCCCAGGATGGTGACCGCTGGCGTGGGTGAATTCAGAGTCGCCATGCCCTCACCGCACACTGTCATTGACCGCGTGCCTGTCGCACCCCAGCCACCAGCCCGCTGGCGGTGCTGGTCAGGGCGTCGAAATCACCCTTGGCTACGAGTTTTTTGTTCACCAGGCTGCTGCCGACGGCTACAGCGGCCGCACCGGCCCGGATAAAGTCGGCGGCGTTCTGCAGGTTTACGCCGCCGGTGGGTACCAGCCGCACCTGGGACAGAGGAGCCAGGACGTCCTTAATGTAACCTGGCCCGCCTGTCCCAGCCGGGAAGACCTTCACCAGGTCGGCACCCAGTTCCCAGGCGGTGAGGATCTCAGTCGGGCTAAAGGCACCGGGCACGGCGATGGCGCTGTAACGATGGCACAATTCCACGGTGGCGGGGTTCAAGGTCGGGGAGACGATGAATCGAGCTCCGGCCAGGATCGCAGCCCGCGCAGTCTCTGCATCGAGCACCGTGCCCGCGCCCAATACAACCTCATCACCGAACTCCTGGGCCGAGGCAGCGATGATCTCCAGCGCGCCCGGGGTGGTCATGGTAAACTCGATGATGTCCACCCCACCCGCCTTGATCGCCCGGGCAACCTGTCCCAGTTGCCCAGCACTATCCAACCGGACGATGGCGATCACGCCTGCGTCGAGAATGCGTCCCAGACTCGCTTCTTTGCTCATGGAGATCCTCCGGACATCCTGGGTCAGCGGGCAATGCGCAGCCCAGCACCTTCCAACTGGGATTCCACTTCGCTCAGGGTTGCCCAGTTGAGGTCGCCCCAGGCCGTCTGGCCCAGGGCCGAGAAGGCGTTGCCATAACGCACGCCCTTTTCCACATCGCCGGTCAGGTAGCCGTAGAGGAAGCCGGCGCCATAGGCGTCCCCACCGCCTACGCGATCGACCACTTCGATGTCGTAGGTTCGATCTGTGTAGAACCTGCCGCCGGCGTAGGCGATGGCGGTCCAGGTATTGCGCCAGACCGACGGGTTGTCCCGCAGAGTGATGGTGACTACCTTGAAGCCGAAACGCTCGGCCAGCTTGACGGCTACCTGGTTGTAGTCGTCGGCGGTGATCCCAAAGACGCGTGCCGTGTCCTCTTCGGTGGTCATCAGGATATCCACGAGCTCCATGAGGGGCTCCTGGCAGGCGCGGGCCTCTTCCTGGCTCCACAGCTTGGCCCGATAGTTGAGGTCATAGCTGACAAGGCAACCGGCTGCCTTGGCTGCTTGCAGGGCCTCGACGGTGACCGCGGCAGCCGACCGACTCAAGGCCGGGGTGATGCCACTGGTGTGGAAAAGCCGCGCCCCGTTCAGAATCCCGGCCCAGTTCACCTCGCCGGGCTGGATGCGGCTGATGGCCGATTGAGCCCGGTCGTAGAGCACGCTGCTGGATCGGGGCGAAGCGCCATACTCGACAAAGTAGAGTCCCAGGCGCTCCCCCTCTGCCCAGACCAGATGGGAGGTGTCCACCCCGAACTCCCGGGTCTTGTTGCGCACCATGCGACCCAGAGGGTTATCGGGCAGCCGGCTGACCCAGCACGCCGACAGACCCAGACGGCTGACTCCTGTCGCCACGTTGTGCTCTGAACCGCCTACCGTCACCTCCAGGGTGGAGGTCTGTTCCAGACGGCGAAATGGCGGCGCAGCCAGGCGCAACATCGTTTCGCCGAACGTCACTACGTCAAACACCTTCGCCTCCTTGCCGTCGATTGGCCCCGGGGCAGCCCATGAGCTCAGAAGCCCTGGCAGCCACAACCTTGACCGTGTCGATCAGGGTCTTTTCGGCGATCAACTTTTCGATACGCTCAGCCGGCCCGGCCACACTGATGGCTCCCGCCACCTCGCGCCGGTGATTCCACACTGGCGCGGCCACGCACTTGACGTCGGGCTCGTGCTCGGTATTGTCGAGGGCATAGCCCCGTCGCCTGATCTCGGCCAACTCGTACGACAGGACATCCCAAGCGGTGATGGTCTGCGGCGTGTGGGCGGGCAGGCCGCGCGCCTGGTAGAATGCCTCAGCGGCTTCGGGAGGCTCGTGGGCCAGCATGGCCTTGCCGAGGCCGGTGCAATAGGCTGGCGATCGCCCACCCACTCGCGAGCCCATCAGCCCAATGGGCAAGAGGCCCTCGAGTTTCTCCAAATAGATCACTTCCATCAGCTTGCGATCCAACGTCGCCAGATGGACGGTCTCCCGACAATCGTCACGCAAGGTGACCAACAACGGTGTCAGGCGTCGCCGCATGTCCGCCTGGGCCAGGTAGACACTGCTGGGCCCCAGACAGGCCGGACCCAGCCGGTAGCGACCATTCTCGCGACTGTGCTCCACGTAGCCCCGGGCCTGCAGGGTTGCCAGCAGCCGGAACACCGTGCTGGCATTCAATTCGAGCCGGCCACTCAGTTGCTTCAGGCTGAGCTCGGGTTCCTCAATGGAAAAGGCCTCCATCAACTCCAGGGCCCGCTCTACAGCGCGGATGCGGTACCGGTTGTCCGACCCATGCTTTCCGCTCATGTCTGTCGCCCTCGCGCATTGTCGATAGGGTAACCGCCAAACTCCCGTGCCGCCTCGAACATGGCAAGAATGTTCTCCACGGGGACGCCGGGCTGTATGTTGTGCACCGAGTTGAGGACGTAGCCGCCGCCCGGTCCCAAAGTATGAATGACGCGGCGCACTTGATCCCGCACCTGCGCTGGGGTACCCCAGGGCAGGATGCGGGCGCTGTCGATGCCACCCCAGAAGGCGATGCGCTCCCCGAACTCCTTCTTCAAGCGTGCTGGGTCCATGTTGGCGGCGTTGGTCTGGACAGGGTTCAACGCATCGACGCCGATCTCGATCAGGTCCTCGATGATGGCATAGACAGAGCCACAGGTGTGGTACATCAATGGGGCCGGGGTATGATCGCGGATGAAGCGATAGGCTCGCGCCTGGCATGGCTTGATCAGGCGCCGGTACATCTCTGGAGAGACGGTGGTCCGGTCTTGCATGCCGATATCGTCGGAGACCGAGACGACGTCTACCAGGTCGCCCACCTCGGCCAGCAGCACACCGACCGTCCCCAGCATGATGTCTGTCAACAAGTCGAACAGGATGCCCATGAGCTTGGGCTCTGCCGCCATGTCCACGAACCAGTCCTCAAAGCCGCGGATGAACTGGCTGCACTGGACCGGGTAGATGGAGATGTTGAGCACCAGGGCACAATCGGTGCTGGCCCGTTGCGCCGTCACCCGCTCGCGCAAGCCCCGGGTATACCCCGGATCGCTTGGGTCAGGCCACTGGTGATCGCGCAGATCGGAGAAGGTGATACGGCCAGGCAGCGCAGGCTGGATCATGTCGTAATAGTGGGAGCTCGGGGGTTTCTGCCAGGTCACGCCCCAGGCATCGCGAAAGCAGTTGTCAGGCAACTCAACCCATTGGTTACAGGCCAGCTCGGGCGGCCCGGCGAACACGCCCCGCGTGTCAATCTCGAGGCGTTGCAGAATGCGCTCGTCTACGAAACAGACCTGCTGCATCCGTTCCATGATGACCGTCGGGCTGTCAACGCCAAAGTGGCGCTTCAGTTGCTCATAGGCACTCCCATGGATGGTCGTGATCCAAGTGCTGCCAAAGTCTACCGGCACCCGATCGGGTTCCTGGTGGGCCAGGGCGGCCAACACGCGCTCACGTCCTGTCATGGCCCGTCGCTACCTCAACGCTTCAACCAGGGACTCGATGGGCTGGTAGCTGAGCTCGGGATGACCATACCGGTCCGGGCTGAAAGCCCGAGCCCCCAACTCGGACTGAGCCGCCCGGCGCAGCCGCGGATGGCAAGGCAGTCCGACCAGGGACAGCGTGGTACCGACCTCGATCTCCACGCTCATGATGCCCCGCCCGGTGCCGGGCTCAAGCATACACACCAGGTCGGGGAAAATGGCCTGCACCTGCTCGTTGACGGTCAGGAGCATCGTCTCGTTCTTGATCACCAGATCTGCTTTCTGACCGGTCCAACCATCGCTGCCGGCCAACGTGGCGACGGTGAAATAGAAGCCCATCTTTTCCTCTTCGGCCAGCGCAACCACCTCCCCGGTAAAGAGAAGCGCGCCGCCCAGGGCTGTAACCACCGTCTGTACCGGGTCCCGGCCCTCGGCACGGGCGGCGAGGACCTGGCGGCCCAGCTTCAGGGCGCCGCTGATGGTGCCCGGCACGACGGCCTCTTTGGCCTGGCGGCCGGTCATGGGGTAGTGATTGTTGGCCCCCAGACCGCCACCACGGGTCACCACCCAGCGACCCAACTGGTCGGCGTAGGTGGGATCCACGGCTCGATCTACGATCACGACGTTGCCTTGAAAGTCGATCAAGGGCATGGGGGTCAACGACACGCCGTGCCCGATCAAGCTGGTCATCTGTGTTTCGGGTGCTGAGCGGCCCAGCGCGTCCCCGTCGATGATGGGGATGCCCATCCTGGCACCCAAGGAGAGGATCACGGGCGTGTTCAAGCCACCCACTTCAAAGGGCACAACGTGGTCGACTGACCGGCCCAGAATGCCCTCCATGACCCGGGTCACTTCCAGAAGCTCAAAGCGTTCTTCCCAGTGGGCCATGATCTGTTCGGTACCCAGCGCTTCCAGCACTTTGACCGAGCCCATGATGCCGCCGCTGACCACAGTCGCCTCGTCGGCGATCTGTTCCAGGTCGATGATGCAGGGCTGGCGGCCGACGGCGAACTCGTGCTCCATGATCGCTGTCCCCCAGGCCGGCGACCCGCCTCCCCCGGTGCCCAGGATGGCCAGCCCCTCCAGCAGCGGCTCAACATCTTTTGGAGTGAAAGTGTATACGCCCATTGGCACTCTCCCAATGCTCACGCTTCTCGAACGTCCGTGTTCACTTGACGAAAAGAGCTTTCACTTGGTGAAATTATACAGCAGAGTTCGAGGTTTGTCAAGGGTCGGTTTACTCTCATTCTGAGTGCATTACCCGGACACTTGACCAGTCTGCCCACAGTGATAGCAACTGACATCGCCCGAGCTGCTTGGCGCAGACGAAAACATCCCATATCGAGCTGAGACTGGTCCAGTGGGGTTGCTGCTGGGATGTTGGGGACGTTTGACCGGCCTGTCAGGCTGTGTTATACTCGATCCCGAAGGTAGAATCGGGGATGGAGGGGAGCTTGACGACGCGCGATGACCGCCGGGGCTTGGGGCAGCGAGGAGAAGAGCTGGCAGCCCGGCACCTGGCAGCCAGCGGGTACGAGATGGTGGCCCGCAATTGGCGCTGCGAGGCGGGAGAGGTGGACCTGGTGGTCAAGGAAGGCGAGTGCCTGGTCTTTGTGGAAGTACGCACCAGGCGAGGCCGGTCTATGGGCTCGCCGGAGGAGTCGATCACGGCGGCCAAGCAAGCGCGGCTTGTTGACCTGGGCGAGGCCTATGTGCAGGCCCACGACTGGGAAGGCGATTGGCGCATCGACGTGGTGGCGGTCGAGATGGAACGAGGCGGGCGATTGTTGCGGGTAGATCATTATGAGAACGCCATCACCGGGTGAGGAGACTCCTCCCGACTCGCCCTGTCCAGCTTTGGGACTATTCCCAGAGGTCTAGGATCGATGTCTCAAGATGTCTCTTTGCCGCCGTTGGTTGTCGTGGTCGGGCCGACGGCGGTGGGCAAGACGGCGCTGGCGGTGCGCCTGTCGGAGGCAAGCGATGGGGAGATTGTGTCGGCTGACTCGCGCCAGGTGTACCGGGGCATGGACATCGGCACGGCCAAGGCGACGCAAGAGGAACAGGCGAGAGCCCGTCACCACCTGATCGACGTGCTGGAGCCCAACGAGACGATGGGCCTGGCCCAGTTTCAGGAACTGGCCTACGCTGCCATCGCCGACATCACGGCCCGCGGGCGCGTGCCCTTTCTGGTAGGAGGCACGGGGCAGTATGTGATGGCTGTGGTCGAGGGCTGGCAGGTGCCCCGCGTACCGCCCGACGAGGCGCTAAGACAGGCACTCTACACCCAGGCTGAGGAAGACGGGGCAGAGACGCTGCACACCAGGCTGCGCGAGCTGGATCCAGCAGCCGCCGAGCGGATCGACGCGCGCAACGTGCGCCGGGTGGTGCGCGCCCTGGAGGTATGCCTGGTCACGGGGCGGCCCATCTCGGAGCAGCAGGGGAAATCGGCGCCACCCTACCGGATCCTGATGCTCGGGCAGACCCTGCCCCGCCCGCAGCTCTACGAGCGCATCGACGAACGGGTGGGGCGCATGATGGAGGCTGGACTGGAGCAAGAGGTCCGCGGTTTGGTGGCAGCCGGGTATGGCTTTGATCTGCCGGCCATGTCGGGCGTAGGCTATGGCCAGTTCGCTCTCTACCTGGCTGGCACAGCGACGCTGGCCGACGTGAGCCAGGAGATCAAGCGGGTCACGCGTCGCTTTGTGCGGCAGCAGAGCAACTGGTTCCGGAGCGACGATGCCCGTATCCAATGGCTGGACGGGACAGGCGAAGCCTATTCGGCTGCACTGGACCTGGTGCAGCGCTTTCTGGCTCCTCGTGCTGGCAAGGGGCATACACTTCAAGAGGGCCACTAATGACTCGGCGAGGTTCGTCCCCGGCTCTGTGTGGACAACAGTCCACGCGTTGCGACTGGGTGTGCTGGACTGTGGTCCAGCACGAGCAGAGACGGGAGAGGTACTGGTGTCGTTACAATTAGAGTGGCGGCACACGCCGTGGATGAAGGCCATGACAGCCGTGGTTCTCCTTTGGGTGGGAGTGGTGAGATGAATTGTCCTCAGTGTCAAGCGCAGAATCCCGACGGGGCTCGCTTCTGCCTCAATTGCGGGACGGCTCTGCCCCAACCGTGCCCGAATTGCCAGGCCGAGGTGCCGACGGAAGCGCGCTTTTGCATGAACTGTGGGCAGCCGGTGGGTTCCAGCACGCCGGCGGACGACGCCCGCCTGACCCGCCTCACAGCCGCCACCCCGGCACCGCTGGCCCAAAAGGTACGGGAGGCCTCAGAACTGGCCGGCGAGCGCCGTACTGTGACCGCCCTCTTTCTGGACGTTGCCGATGCCACCGTGATGGCCGACCAAGTGGATCCAGAGGCCTGGACGGCCATCATGAACGGCGCCTTTGACCGGTTCTACCCGGTGATCTACCGCTACGAGGGCACCATCGCCCGGCTCATGGGTGATGCACTGCTGGCCTTTTTCGGCGCGCCGGTGGCCCACGAGGACGACCCGGCAAGGGCAGTACGGGCTGCACTGGAGCTGCTTGGCCTGGCAGGCGAGTACGCAGAGGAGGTGCGGCGGCGACATGGCGTCGAGTTTGCAATTCGCATTGGCCTCAACACGGGCCCGGTCATCGTTGGTGCGGCGGGACAAGACCTGCGCTACGAATTCACACCGATGGGAGGGGCGATCAATGTGGCCGCCCGGATGCAGGCGGCTGCCCGGCCAATGACCGTGCTGATCTCGGAGGACACCTTCCGCTTTGTCGCGCCCCTCTTTGAGGCTCAAGAGGTGGGGGCGCTGGAGATCAAGGGCAAGACTGAACCGCTGCGAGCCTATCAGGTGCTCAACGCCAGGGCAGAACCCGGCCAGGTGCGTGGCCTGAGCGGGCTGCTGAGCCCAATGGTGGGCCGCGATGCCGAGCTGACCGACCTGCTGCAACTCTGCGAGGCGGTGCGGGCCGGGCTGGGCCGGGCGGTGCTGGTCATCGGGGAGCCTGGCCTGGGTAAGACGCGGCTCATCACCGAATGGAAGGCAGCGGTGGAAGCCGAACATAGCGGTGCCGCTTCGGAGCTGTCGCAGTGGGCCTCTGGTCACTGCCTGTCCTACGGCCAGGACCTGGCCTACCATCTGCTGATCGACCTGCTGCGCTCTCTTGTGGGCGTGCCTGAAGGGGCCGAAGAGCCGGAAACCCACGCCGCACTGCAGGCCCTTACGGAGGAGCTATTTGGCGAGGAGGCATTGGAGGTCTATGCCTATCTGGGACACCTGCTGATGCTCAAGCTGGAAGATGCGGCGCTGGAGCGGGTGCAGTTGCTCGACCCACAAGCGCTGCAGCGCCAATACCTGGCCGCCCTGCGCAAGTTGCTGCAAGCGATGTCCAACCGCCGTCCCCTGGTGCTGGTCCTGGAGGACCTCCATTGGGCCGATCCCTCCTCGACGGAGTTGTTTGTCAAGCTGCTGCCCCTGGTCTCATCGGTGCCCATGCTGTTGTGCCTGGTCACCCGCCCGGACCACGATGCGCCGGGCTGGAAGCTGGTCACGGCTGTGCGAGAGGTGATGGGTGGGGGGCTCACCGAGATTACGCTCGACGCCCTGTCGGAGAGAGATAGTCGCCAGCTCGTGGCCAACCTGTTGGAGATCGAGGAGCTGCCAGAGGAGATGCGGTCCCTCATCCTGCGCAAGGCTGAGGGCAATCCCTTCTTTGTCGAGGAGGTGATCCGCATGTTGATCGACCATGGCGCCATCGTGCGCCGGCAGGGAGGCTGGGTAGCGGGGGAGGAGATCGAAGAGGTAGAGATCCCCGACAACCTGGAGGGCCTGTTGATGGCGCGCATTGACCGCCTGCCCGAGGAGACCAAACGGATCCTGCGGGTGGCATCGGTCATTGGCCGCCAGTTCCCGGTGAAGGTGCTGGAGTATGTAATGGGGCAAGGACTGGAACCATGACCATCATAAGCCAACTTGGCAGGTTGGAGACGTCGTGCCTGACGGCCAGGGACTCTGAGCACATAGTTGGGCGAGGGTTGGAAGCATGACCATCATGAGCCAGCTTGGTCGATTGGAGACGTCAGGGTTGATCCGCCTGGCCCAGATCGAGCCAGATCTGGAGTACCTCTTTCGGCACATCCTGGTGCAGGAGGCTGCCTACCACTCGCTGCTTGCAGCGGACCAGAAACGGCTGCACCTGGCCGTGGGCGAGGCGGTGGAACAGCTCTACGCCGACCGGCTGGACGAACTGGCGGCCATGCTGGCCCGCCACTTTGAGCGGGGAGGCGACGACCAGCATGCCCTGGCCTATTTCGTCCGGGCGGGCGATGCTGCGCTGGCCACCTATGCAAACGAGGAGGCAGAAAACCAGTACCGCAGCGCGCTGGCGCTGGGGTGCTCGGAGGCGCAGCGGGCAGAATTGTTGTCAGGCCTGGGCGAAGCAGTGTACCGGCAGAGCCGATTCGACGAGGCCCTCGACACCTGGGGCGCGGGGATCAAATTGTACCAGCGCCTGGGCGACCTGGGTGGCGTGGCGCAACTGTACGCTCGTTCGGCCCGCGCAGCCTGGTACGCAGACGATACGCCGGGCAGCCTGACCCTGTGTCTGGAGGGACTGGATGCCGTCGCCGGAGCGCCCGAGAGCCCTCACCTTGCCCGACTGATGCACGAAGCAGCGCGGGCGTACCTGTTCAACGGTCAAACCGACGAAGCCATACCGCTCTGTCGCCAGGCCCTGGAGATGGCCGAGCGGCTGGACGCGGTGGAAGTGGAGGCGGATGCACTGACAACCATGGGCATCCTGCCCGACCAGCCCTCTGATGAGGTATTGGCAGGTCTGAAACGAGCGGTGGCGCTGGCCGAAGGGGCCGGGCTTTTGCAGATCGCCACGCGAGCCTATCACAATCTGGGGGTGATGACGGGCACGCTGCTGGGGGACCAGCGTGCTGCGCGAGAGCACTATCGGCAAGCTACCCAACTGGCCCACCGGAGGGGCGCGGTCTCGGAGGAGATCTTTTCCCAGATCAGCGTCATAGGGCATTCGCTTTCCCTGGGCGAGGTGGCGGTGGCCGAGGCCAGCCTGGCGGAGGTAGAGGAGCTGATCGAGACCTTACCCGAGCCCGGAACGGCGTCCATTGAGCTGCAGAGCATCCGGGCAGGACTGATGTGGGTGAAGGGGGAGTGGGTCGAGAGCCTTCGGTTGCTGCGCCTGGCGCGTGACCTGGCACGCCAGCGCGGAAATCTGCAGCTCTGGTTGAACTGCAACAAAGAGCTGGCCGGGCTCCACCTGGAACTGGATCGAACCGGAGCGCTTGAAGACAGTGAGCTCTCAGCCCCCTCCCTGGATGAGGCAGAAGCAGCACTCGAGGAGGCGCTCGAGATGCCTGGCCTTGGGTTTGCCGACCAGGTTGGGACCCGCTGCGAGCTGAGCACCCTGCGCGCTCGCCAGGGACGGCTCGAGGAAGCGCGCCGGTTCTTGGTCGAGGCGGAGGCCGAGTCCAGCGCGCAACCCTCCCCCTGGCACGAACTGTCCCTGCACTATGCAGAGGCGGAACTGGCGCTGGCGGAGGGACGATGGGAGGGGGCGTTTGGAGGCGCAGAGGCCATCGTTGCCTTCCTGGCCAAACATGAGTCGCGATGGCAGTGGGCACGCACACTGGTCCTGTGGGCAGTGACTCATATCCAACGTGGCGAACCGGCGGACCTGCAGCGAGCGCAAGCCTTACTGCGCGAGGCGCGGAGTGCCTTTGGAGAGATGAACAGCCAGGGCTACGTTGAATTGTGCAACAAGTACCTGAGAAGCCTGCGAAGCGAGATGTACGGCCGTGCCGTGGCCCACGACAAGATATCGCAGGAGCTGGCAGTGGCAGGCCGGATCCAGGAAGGGCTACTGCCTGAGAAGACGCCGTATATTCCAGGCTGGCAGATCGCCGTGCGCCTGGAACCTGCACGGGAGATGTCAGGCGACTTTTACGATTTCATCCCCCTACCGGATGGGCGCCTGGGTATCGTCATGGCTGACGTTGCCGACAAGGGGGCTGGCGCCGCCCTCTATATGGCCCTTAGCCGGACGCTGATACGTACCTACGCCGAGCAGTTTCCTAACCAACCTGGCCGCACCCTCCAAAGCGCAAACCAGCGCATCCTCCAGGAGACCCACACGGACATGTTTGTCACCGTCTTTTATGGGGTCCTCGACGCTCAGAGCGGCAGCCTGCTCTACTGCAACGCGGGCCACAACCCACCCTTTCTCCTGAAGGCGGGTGACGTCGAGACCCTGGGACGGACTGGGCTTCCGCTGGGCATCATTGAGGATACCACCTGGGAGTGTGGCAGGGCTCAACTGGACCGAGGCGACGCCCTGGTGCTCTATACCGATGGCGCCATCGATGCCCAGACTACAGAAGGGGACCTGTTCGGCCAGGAGCGACTGTTGGAGGCGATCCAGGCCAGCCGCAGGTCGCCTGAGCCGTCTGCTGCCAGCGCCCAGGAGATGGAGCAAGCGGTGCTGTCCGCCATCCATGACTTTGTTGGGGATGCAGCCCGCTTTGACGACCTGACCCTGATGGTGGTGACGAGAGCCCGGTCGTGAGTAAGAGCGCGATGCAGAGCCTCGAGCGCCAACTCGACCAGAAAACCGCACAACTGGCCGCCCTGCGCGAGATCGGCCGGGCGATCAATGCCGCCTGGGAGTTGGAGGCGACGCTGGATCTGATCACCTGCCGCACGGCAGAGGTGATGGACATGGATTCGTGCTCCATCTATCTGCTGGATGAGGGGGGCGAGCGCCTGGTGCTCAAGGCGACTACCGGCCTGGCCGCCGAGGCTGTGGGCCGGGTACATCTCTTGCTGGGCGAAGGGCTCACCGGCTGGGCGGCCCAGACTGGCCAACCGGTGGCCGTTGCCGATGCAGCCCAGGACCCAAGGTTCAAATACCTTCCCGAGACGCAAGAGACACGCTTCCAGTCACTGCTGGCGGTGCCGCTGAGCAACCAGGGGCGCGTCATCGGGGCGATGAACGTCCAGACGCGGAGCCACCACGAGTTCCTGGACGATGAGGTGGAGCTGCTGGCGCTCACCGGTGACCTGGCGGCCGGAGCCCTGGAAAAAGCGATGCTTTACGAGGGTATGCAGCGCCAGATCGCCGAACTATCGGCGTTAGCTGAGGTGAGCGAGACGATCACTTCGCCCCGCTACCTGGACGAGATGCTGGACGTAGTGGTCGAGATGGCGGCGCGGGTGATGAAGGCCCGGCTCTGTTCGCTGATGCTGCTGGATGAGTCGAGCGGCGAACTGGTGCTGAGGGCGACCCAGAACCTCAGCCCGGCCTACCGCGATAAGCCGCCGTTGAAGGTGGGCGAGGGTATCACGGGGCTGGTGGCCGAGCGCGGCCAGCCGATCACGGTCCTGGACGTGCGTCGCGATCCACGCTACCGCCACGCCGGCGTGGCCCTGGCGGAGGGGCTTTGCTCGCTGCTGTGCGTACCGCTCAGTGTGCGAGACCGGGTGATCGGGGTTCTGAACTGCTACACGGCCGAGATCCGCCGTTTCAGCAGCGAAGAGATCGCGCTGTTTTCGACGATGGCCAACCAGACGGCGCTGGCCATCGAGAATTCCCGGCTGGTGACCAACGCCGCAGTGGTGCGCGAGATGCACCACCGCATCAAGAACAACCTGCAGAACGTGGCCATGCTGCTGCGCCTGCAGATGGGCGGCGACCGCGAGGTGTCGGCGCGAGAGGTGCTGCACGAGAGCGTCAACCGCATTCTGAGCATCGCCGCCGTCCACGAGGTGCTTTCGCAGCGAGGTTTCAGGCTGGTGGACGTCAAGGACGTGCTGACGCGCGTGGGACGGGCCGTGGCCCAGAACATGCAACGCCCCGACCTGGTAGTTGAGGTGACCATCGAGGGCGACGAGGTCGCCCTGCCCTCGCAGGCGGCTACCTCGCTGGCGCTGGCGGTGAATGAGCTGATCCAGAACGCCCTGGAACACGCCTTTGTGGGTCGCGAAGAGGGACAGGTGGCCGTTTCGCTGCGGCGAGGGCCTGGCCAGTTGATGGTCGAGGTGCGGGACGATGGCGTGGGGCTGGCGGGTGATGATCCGCCGAGCCTGGGCCTGGAGATCGTCGAGACGCTGGTGGTCGAGGATCTGCACGGGACGTGGTCGCTGGCGGGAAACGACGGGACGATAGCGTACATTTGCATCCCTATTACCTG